>CAYUGW010000073.1:0-11253 GCA_964444245.1 uncultured Blastocatellaceae bacterium
CGAACAGGGCGTTGCCAAAGCCGAAAGACTGCTCGGCGTTGAAAATCTTTATGATCCGGCGAATATGGAGCTTCTGCACTGCGTCGAACAAGCACTCAAAGCACACACGCTTTACAAAAAAGATCATCACTATGTCGTACAGGATGGCGAAGTTATTATCGTTGATGATTTTACGGGACGATTAATGTCCGGTCGGCGCTGGTCGGACGGACTTCATCAGGCGGTCGAAGCCAAAGAAGGCGTAAACATTGAGCGCGAAAATCAAACTCTCGCCACCATTACATTGCAAAATTACTTCCGTATGTACGAAAAACTTTCCGGTATGACCGGAACTGCCGAGACGGAAGAAAAGGAATTCGGCGAAACTTATCAACTGGAAGTCATCGTTATCCCGACCAATCGCCCGATGATTCGTGTTGATAAATCGGACGTAATTTATCGTACGCTGCCCGAAAAATGGAATGCGATTGTTGATGAGATCAAGCATCTGCACGAAAAAGGTCAGCCCATTCTGGTCGGAACGGTTTCGGTCGAAAATTCTGAATTAATTGCCGAACGGTTAAAGAAGATCGGCGTTCCGCATAACGTACTGAACGCGAAATATCACGAACGCGAAGCCGAGATCGTCGCCCAAGCCGGACGCAAAGGCGCGGTCACGATTGCGACCAATATGGCTGGACGCGGAACGGATATTATCCTCGGAGGAAATCCCGAATTTCTCGCCCGCGATTATCTGAAACGGCAGGAAATAAACCCCGACGAAGCGACCGAAGAGCAATTTGAAGAACAGCTTCGCAAGGCAAAACGCGTCGTTGACGAAGAACACAAAGAAGTTATCGCGGCGGGCGGTTTGAAAATCCTCGCCACCGAACGGCACGAATCGCGTCGCATCGATAATCAGCTGCGCGGGCGTTCCGGTCGGCAGGGCGATCCGGGCGAAACGAAATTCGTTTTATCTTTGGAAGACGATCTGATGCGGATTTTTGCGGGCGACAAGGTTCGCTCGATGATGGAATGGCTCGGTATGGAAGAAGGCGTTGCCATCGAATCGAAAACCGTTTCCAAACAGATTGAAAGAGCGCAGAAGGCGGTCGAAGCGCGAAATTTTGAAACTCGTAAACACGTTCTCAAATACGATGACGTGATGAACAAACAGCGCGAAACGATCTACAAACTGCGCCGCGAATTAATGCTCGAAGCCGAACATCGTGAATATCTCTTAGGCGATACCGGAATGGCACGCGATCTTTTGTCCGATCTGACTGCTCAATACTTAAACGTGGCGGTTTCTCCGTCGGATTGGGACATTGACACCTACGCGGCGGAGATCGAAAACATCTATGCGGTTGATCCGGCGGTTGATGCCGATGTTGATTTTCGCAAAATGAATCCCGAAGAAATCGAAGCGGCGGTCTGGAAAAAAGCGTCTGAAAATTACATTGAAAAAGAAAAGGTCGTCGGCGCGGAATCTCTGCGGGCTTACGAGCGGTATATAATGCTCAACATTATCGACTCGCAGTGGAAAGATCACCTGCTCTCGATTGATCATCTTAAACAGGGCATCGGCTTGGTCGGCTACGGGCAGAAAGATCCGCTCGTCGAATACAAAAAGCAAAGTTTCAATATGTTCCAGGATATGCTCGACCGCATTGATACGAACACGACGAAAGCCTTATTTAACCTGGAAGTCGTCGTCAAAGACGAACAGGAAGAAATGGAGCGCATCGAAAGATTGGAACGCCAACGCGCCCGCCGCCAAGCGGCAGGAATGGCATTCACAGGTGCTTACGAAGGTGTCGCCGCCGCCGGCGAAGAAGCTCTCAAACACACGCCCTTCGTCCGCGATCAACCCAAAGTCAAGCCGAACGACCCGTGCAGCTGCGGTTCAGGCAGAAAATACAAAAAATGCCACGGCGCAGGTTTGTAAAGGCAAAAGTAAAAAGGCAAAAGGCAAAGCGGAAGGTTTTTATAGCTTTCCGTTTTTTTTCTTTAAAATTCCGCCACCGCAAAACTTTCCGCCGCTCCCGGAGCGACAAAAACATCGTTAGAGTGATTGCACCGACGCTAAAGTTTTTTGTTCCGTAGGAACATTTGTTAATAGCCCAACGATTTATCGTTGGGGTTGGACGTTTTATAAATGGAGTCCTGTAAGGACGAAAGATCTTTCGTCCCTTACGGGACTCCATTATTTGTTGGAACGAATTCCCAACGATAAATCGTTGGGCTATTGGCGAACGTCCCTTGCGGGACAAAAGAAAGATTTCCCAACGATAACTCGTTGGGTTATTAACTTGTCCTGCGGAATCTCCAAAGATAAATCGTTGGGCTATTGCCGCTTGGAATTTCCAACGATAAATCCTTAATCAAAAATATAACGCTCGTCATATTCAAGTCCGTGTTTTTTCATAAATGCCAGAAATTCCGTTTTGAAATCCATTTTTTTATGATGTTCGGGTTGATGATTGATGTATTCGACGGTTCTTTCAACATCGCTGATGCTGATTGAAAATGCGCCGTAACCTTGTTGCCAGCTAAAAAATCTTTGTTCGGGAAATGTTTCGTGAATCCATTTTGAAGAATTTCCTTTTATTAACTGCATTCCTTTCGCAACATTTATTGTCGAAGGAAACGAAAGCAATAAATGGATATGGTCATCAACTCCGCCTGCCGATAACAATTTCATTTTATTTTCACGGGCAATGCCGCCAATGTATTGAAAAAGACGTGGTTGAATTTCCGGCGTGATAAACGGTCGGCGTTCTTTTGTGCTGAAAACGCAGTGCATTAATTGACTGATAATCGAATGAGGCATTTTGTGTTTCTCCTGTGATTAGAGTTTTAGAAAAGTAAATTAAAAGTGTTCGGCAGGAATAAATGTTAATTTACGGATAAGAATCTTTGTGAAAAAATTAAACAGTTCCGCCGGAACATTTGCCAATATCCCAATAATTTAACAATTCATCTTTGAAAAGTCCATTAAAAAAAATTCAAGTCCCGCAAGGGACGAATGTTAATAGCCCAACGATTTATCGTTGGGAATTCGTTTTAATAAATATGAAGTCCGGTAAGGGATATTCGCCAATAGTCCAACGATTTATCGTTGGGGAATCATTCCAACAAATAATGGAGTCCCGTAAGGGACGAAAGATCTTTCGTCCCTTACGGGACTCCATTTATAAAACGTTCAACCCCAACGATAAATCGTTGGGCTATTAACAAATGTTCCTACGGAACGGAAAACAGAAACAAATTGGATAATTTTTCTGTCTTCAGAAAAATTATCTGACTTTATTCGGCTTTATATTTCTGGAATATATTGTTTTAGCGCATCAACAATCAGAGATTTTTTATCTGTTTTAAATAATCTAATTATCAAGTTTGCATATTGACCACTATTTAGACCAAAAAATTTAGATATATTTTTAACTAATCCTTTGTTTGTATAATATTTTAATGCTTTTTCTAAGTCCGCAACATCAATTATTTCTTGGTAAAGTTTGCTGTTTTTTTCGTAGATTTGATCAATATCAATAGAAGTAGTTAATTCTATAACTGCTTGTTTAAGACTCTCTTTTCCAATTACTTTTTGATTAAAAGCGTTTAGGCGAAAATTTATTTCCTCTGCTGAACGTCGAGATATTTGTTGCTCTAATTCTCTTTGTAACTCCGTAATTACAAAATCAGTAACAATCTGAATAATTTCGTCAGGATTTAAAGCTTGATGGTCAGCAACAATTCTTAAAAGCGTTGGGCAACATAACAAATTTTCGACTTCCGCAATATTTGCAAACGAAATGCCTGTTTTTGTTAGTGCTTCAATTTCTTCCTCAGAACGATAATCTCTATCAATTAAACCGTGCGCTTGAATAAGGTGTAAGCTGGGATTCGCTCTCATTGCTTTTGTTGACTCAATTACTTTGGAACAACCTTCTCGCGGAATAATTGTAAAATTTGGAAATACATGTTGATAAATTTCGTAATCGTAACTTCCTTTTACACCCTCAACAAACAAAATTGGTTTACGACTGCCAATTATTTCCAAAATTAAGTTTTCAGGTATTTCTTCTACTAAAGGAACTTCTTCCCAAATCCAGCAGTCATTTCCTTTATACTCTTTCGTCCAAATTTTTCGCGCTTTAGTTCTTGAAGAAGCAAAATCCAAATCATGAGTAATATAGACAAACTGACAATCAATTCGCGCCTCTTCAACTTTATTCCAGAGTGAACTCATTAAAGCTTTATGAAGATGTAGTTCAGGTTCGTCTATAATCAAAATAGAATTTTCAGGAACAATTAAACATACGCCTATTAAATACAAAGCTACTCGTTCACCATCACTCATTTCACTCCCTATGTATGATGATTTGTTAAATTTAACTTCTACTTTATTATCCGCAAATTCAATTTCTCTTTGAGGAAGAATCTCTTTCCAAATATCAATAATTTTATCAATTGATGACTTTGGAATTGGTAACTTTTGTTCTGTAGGTTCAAGCTTTGAGCTTTGAACATATTCTTTATCTCTTTTGGCTTCTTCAGCAAAAAGTATTTGAAGTATTGTGTGGTAATCACTTAAAGGTTGTATTGGCGACCCCATCCGAGTGCCATTAAATTCACCAAAACTACGCTCTAGTGTCCATCTTTCATTAAGTTGAGTTGGAATTCCTAAACTTCTTTGAGCAGAAATCATAAGAGCTTTTGGCATATTATGATTATTAATAAAAAAGCCAAGCCTTGATTTTCCTGAGCCGTTTGCTCCAACAATTACAACTGATTCATTTACCTCAATAGTTTCTAAAATACTTATTATTCCTTCTCTATTTGGAAAATTTAAATTCATATGTTTATTATTCTTGGTCAAATCAAATCCTGCGATATAGTTTCACCTTGGGATCGAAGATGAAGAATATATATCAAATAATTATATATTCTTCATCTTTTCAATCTAGGTACTTAAACTTCCTAAACTCGAGCGCGTTTATCTGCCGGTATGCTGCGCTGTTTTTGTCGGGGTTAAGGGATAGTTGGGTTTTGATCAATTTGACGAGTTTTATAATTTCGGTGTCGAGAAGTTTTACGGTAAATCCGATTTCCAAAAAACAGTTAGATTTGTGTAACGCCCGGGAAATATAAAATAAAAAACGGTTTGAAGTCAATATTTTTATTTTGTCTTCCCGATTTACAACAAATTTGTTGTGTAACAGTTTTGTTGTAGATTATGGAAATACTCTTCCTGACGATTACGTTTTTGCCTTTCTTTGTCCAAATCCGTCATTTATGGTTTAATAGCCTTTATCCGTTATGAATCAGGAAGATTGTATATTTTGCAGGATCACATCGGGCGCGATTCCGACCGAATTTGTTTATGAAGATGATCTGTGCGTGGCGTTTAATGATATAAGTCCGCAGGCGCCGACGCATATTTTGATTATTCCGCGCGAGCATTTTGCGTCGCTCGATAAAGCGGAAAGCAACCACAAAGAAACGCTCGGGCATCTTCTTTTAACGGCGGCGGAAATTGCGCGGAAAAAAGGTTTTGCAGGTGACGGTTACCGCGTGGTTTTGAATACGAATTCCGACGGCGGACAGACCGTTTTTCATCTGCACGCGCACCTGCTCGGCGGTCGGCAGTTTATATTTCCGCCGGGATAAATCAGACAGGCGGGCGGAAAAGGTTAAAAGTGAAAAAGTTTAAAGGTGAAAAAGTGAAAAAGTTTTGATTCTTTCAAATACAGGTTTTACAAAGAATTAAAAGTTTTTTGAAAGGGTTGTTTTCAGCAAATGAAATCAAAACTTTTTCACTTTTTCACACTTTCACTTTTTCACTATTTTATATTATGAATAAGTTTTTTTTAGTTTCATTTTTGAGTTTTTTACTGGTGTTTTCAAACGCTTGCGGCGGAGATGAAAATACTGATGTTAATGCCAATAGCGAACCGCCGACGAATGAAGTTCAGGAATATACGGATGCGGCTCTGGCTCTGGCGGACGGCAATAAGTTTTTTGACGAAAACCAAACCGAAAAAGCCATCGAAGCCTATAAACAAGCGACCAAATTAAATCCCGATCTTGCCGAAGCGCATTTCAAACTCGGCATCGCTCTGGCTTTGCTCGAAAGCGAACAGGAATTGATCGAAACGCCCGTCGAACCTGTAGAATCGGATGAAAAAGACGAAAAGGAAACGAAAGAGAAAAAAAGCAATTCGATTATCGCCTTTGAAAATGCGATCACGGCTTATAAAAAGATTCTCAAAGAGAACCCGAAAGACGAGGTCGCGCATTTTAATCTCGGCAGAGTTTATGACCGTTTAAATAACGATAAAGAGGCGCGGAAATCGCTCGAACAAGCCGTCAAACTCAAGCCGGAAGATACAACCTATCAAACCGAACTCGGCGCGATCTTGATGAAGCTCGCGCAATATGACGAAGCCGTTCGCGCTCTGCGAAAAGCGGTCGAGATTGACGAAGGAAACGCGCAGGCAATCGAATTGCTGGAAGAAGCCGAAGCCGGAAAAAAACGCGTGGATCACGGCGCGGAAAAATTAAAAGAAACTTTGAAAGGCACGAAAGAACCGCCGAAATCCGGCAAAACAGGGAAAGAAGATTCCGGAGCGGAAGATTCCGCCGAACCGGGCAAAAAAGAACCGGAAAAGAAACCGACTCCGAAACCCGCGCCCGTTCAGCCCAAAAAACCGGCACCGGCTAAATCGGAATAATCTTCGGGCGTGTCAATATCGAATGCGCCCGGCGGAAAATCAATCGAAACGGTTTGATCTTGAAAGCGTCTGATCAAAGTTTTCGCGCCGCTTTTTTCCGTCAGATTCTTTAATTCCGCAAACAATCTTTTATCAAAAAGCGCGGGAACGCCGATCGTTTCCGCATACCGCGAAGCAACGATCAAAGCCTGTGTTTCCAAGTGTTTTTCAATTAAATTATCAATAATCTCCGCCGAAACAAACGGCTGATCGCAAACCGTAATGACGACCGCGTGCAGATCTCTGTTTTTTTCAAGAAGTTTCTCCAATCCCGCTTTTATCGAACTGCTCATTCCCGTTTTCCAATCTTTGTTGTCAACGATTTCCAAATCAAATCCATCCAATTCTTTTTGAAGCATCTGCGCATTTGCACCGAGAACCGCGACGATTGAATAAACCCGTGATTCAAGCGCGGTTTTTGCTATCAGGCTCAGCAGAGTTTCGCCCTTAAATTCAAGTAATTGTTTCGGTTTGCCCATCCGCGCCGATTCTCCGGCGGCGAGAATAATAAGTCCGGCTTTAATTTCCTCGGTTTTTATATTTAATGACAATTTAAACCTCACGTGATATTTTTATATTTAGCACATATTTTTGAAGAAATAACTTTTTGACGGCAATTTTGTTTGCCGCAAATTGATTAATTTAACTAATTTTTAGCGCGATAACTTTGACAGCGTTTAATCTTTGAAAAAAAACTATCAACTGTCAACTATTTAATCGGTTAATTACTGAAAAATAGTGAATAGTTGATAGCGAATAGTTAATAGTTTTTTTTCACGCTAAGAGTTGATTTTTTGCAGAAACAAGGACTGTAAATTATACAAAACAAACAAGTATGGCAAAATACATCGGAAAAGAAATGAGCCGTGTTGACGGCATTGCAAAGGTTACCGGACAGGCAAAATATGCCGCCGAATTTCAAGTTAATAATGTCGCTTACGGCTATCTGGCGCAAAGCCCTGTTGCCAAAGGCATTATCAAATCAATCGATACGACCGCAGCGGAAAAAGCGGCGGGCGTGATTAAAGTTTTTACGCACCTGAATTCGGTCAAAACGAAGGCGAAGGATAATGCTTTTGCGGCTTTGCAATCGGACAAAATAGTTTTCAGCGATCAGCCGATTGCGCTCGTCGTGGCGGAAACTTTTGAACAGGCAAGACACGCGGCGCGGCTTGTGAAAGCCGAATACGCGGAAGAAAAACATCAGACCGAAACCGAAAAAGCCGCGACTATTCCCGCTCCGGCAGGTTTCGGCGGAATTCCGAAACCGCGCGGAAATCCCCAAAAGGCGTTTGAAGACGCGCCCGTAAAGATCGAAGCCGAATACACGATTCCGATCGAGCATCACAATGCGATGGAGCCGCACGCGGCAATCGCCGTCTGGGAAGGCGATAAATTGATGGTGTTCGATAAATCGCAGGGCGTGCAGGGCGTGCAGCAGCATCTGGCGCAGAGTTTCGGCATCGCACCGGCAAATGTCAGCGTGATGTCGCCGTTTGTCGGCGGCGCGTTCGGCGCGGCACTTAATCCGAATTATTACCCGTTTTTAACGGCGTTTGCCGCACGTGAGATCAAGCGTCCGGTCAAATTAAATTACACGCGGCGGCAGATGTTCACCGGACACGGCTATCGTCCGTACACGTGGCAAAAAGTTTCAATCGGCGCAAATAAAGACGGAAAATTGCAGTCAATCATCCACGAAGCCGTCGGCAATTCTTCGACCTTTGAAAATTTTACGGAAAACCCGAACAATTTCGGACGCACGCTTTATAATTGCCCGAATTACGACACGCCTTATAAACTGGCAAAACTGGATCTGCCGACACCGACCTGGATGCGTGCGCCCGGCGCGGTTTCCGGCGCGTTTGCGCTCGAATCCGCTCTCGACGAACTCGCTTACGAACTGAAAATCGATCCGCTCGAATTAAGAATTATCAACTACGCCGAAAAAGACCCTGAAACCGGAAAGCCTTTTTCGTCGAAGGCTTTAATGGATTGTTTCAAACAAGGCGCGGCGAAATTCGGCTGGGAAAAACGCAAATTAGAACCGCGTTCGATGCGCGACGGACGCTGGCTCGTCGGTTGGGGAACGGCGACCGGAACTTGGGCGGCGATGCAGATGCCGGCTTCGATCAGAGTTATTTTCCGCGCCGACGGAACGGCAAATGTCGGCAGCGCGACCGCCGACATCGGACCCGGAACTTATACGGTAATCACGATGATCGCCGCCGAGTTTCTCGGGTTAAAACCGGAAAATGTGAAATTCGAACTCGGCGACACGAAATTGCCGCCCGCACCGCAGCAGGGCGGTTCGTGGACGACCGCTTCAATCGGCACGGCGGCGCACGGCGCGGCGATGAATATCAAGCAGAAACTTTTCGATCTCGCCGCAAAGGAAGCAAATTCGCCGTTTGCGGGCGCGAAAGCAGAACAAACGATTTTGGACAGCGGCAGATTGCAAATCGAAAACGACGCGTCAAAATCGGTTTCGGTCGCCGATCTGATGAAGAAAAATAATCTGACGGAAATTGTCGAAAATTACATTTCGCGCCCGAGTCCGGAACGGCAGAAATATGCAACGATGGCGCACGGGGCGCAGTTTGTCGAAGTAAAGGTTGATGAAGATTTGGGCATCGTCAAGGTTTCGAGAGTTTTGGAAGCGACCGCCGTCGGGCGGATTATGAATCCGAAAGCATCGCACTCGCAGGAAATGGGCGGCGTTGTCTGGGGAATCGGAATGGCTCTGCAGGAAGCGACCGAGATCGATCACCGCTACGGGCGAATGATGACGACCGATCTGGCAAGCTATCACATTCCGGTCAATCTGGACGTTCACGAGGTTGAAACCGAATTCGTCGAGGAAGAGGATAAAATCGTTAATCCTTTGGGTGTCAAGGGAATGGGCGAGCTTTGTATGGTCGGAATTCCGGCGGCGATTGCCAACGCGATTTTTCACGCCACCGGAAAGCGAATCCGCAATTTGCCGATTTCGCCGGATAAATTGATTTAAGGAGTCGGAAAGTACCGCCAGCGTCTCGCTGGCTGTCTTGGTGGCATCTTGCCGCCAAAGCGGTGTGTGCGCGCGCACACCGGACAGCCGCCGGGACGAACGGCGTTACATTTAACAAGGGAGAAAATTAATGAACAAAACAATTGAAGAAATGGAAGATTGGATAAATCAGGATGATTGGCAAGCGCAGGAAGACGAGCAGATGACGATTGACGAAGAAAAACTGCTCGACGATCTCGGCATTCACGGCGAATCGCGGCGCAGATTTCTGGGGCAGGTTTCCGCCGCCGGTTTGAGCGTTTTGGCTCTGCAAATGCTTGCCGAGCAGAGTGCTTTTGCCGGAACAGGCGGCGGTTCTGCCGAAACTGCTGCCGAAGCTGCCGCGAAACTCGAAAACGCCGTCAAAGTCATCATGAAGGTCAACGGTGCAGACAAAACTCTCGATGTTGATTCGCGTATGACTCTTTTGGACGCGCTTCGGGAAAGACTGCAGCTGACCGGCTCGAAAAAAGGCTGCGATCACGGGCAATGCGGTGCTTGCACGGTGATTGTTGACGGTCGCAGAGTTTTGTCGTGTCTGACTCTTGCCGCAACCTGCGAAGGCAAAGCGGTGACAACCATCGAAGGCTTGGCAAGCGGCGACAATCTTCATCCGATGCAGACCGCGTTTATCAAGCACGACGGTTTTCAATGCGGCTACTGCACGCCCGGACAGATTTGTTCGGCGGTTGCGGTTTTAAATGAAGCGAAAAACGGCGAAGCGAGTTATTTGACCGAAAATATTCAGTCAAAAGCGCGTTCAATGACTCTTTCCGATGATGAGATTCGCGAAAGAATGTCGGGAAACCTTTGCCGCTGCGGAGCTTATCCGAATATCGTCGCGGCGATCAAGGAAGTTCACACCGGGAAAGAGCAGGCGCAGGGCTGGCAGTTTGCCGGAGAAAACAATGTCGCGTTATTTGAAAACGACGCGCAAACGGAAGAGGGAGGCAAAGCGTAAAATGAGACCATTTAAATATACGAGAGCAACGGAAGCGAAAAAAGCCGTCGAAACGGTTTCGGCAAATAAAAGCGCGCAATTTTTAGCGGGCGGCACGAATATTCTCGATTTGATGAAGGAAGATGTCGAGCGTCCCGTTGAATTAGTTGATATTACGCGGCTTAATCTGACGCAGATCAAGATGTCGGGCGCGAATCTCATCATCGGCGGTCTGGCAAAAAATACCGACACGGCGAATCATCCGCTTGTCCGGCAGAATTTTCCGCTCCTGTCGCAGGCAATTTTAGCGGGCGCGTCGGGACAGATCCGCAATATGGCGACCAACGGCGGAAATTTGAATCAACGGACGCGCTGCACGTATTTTTACGATACGGCGATGCCGTGCAATAAACGCGAACCCAATTCGGGCTGCGGCGCGATGGAAGGAATCAACCGAATGCACGCGATTTTCGGCTGGTCGGAAGATTGCGTCGCCGTTCATCCGTCCG
>CAYUGW010000074.1:0-11221 GCA_964444245.1 uncultured Blastocatellaceae bacterium
CAAACCACGCCGTTAAACTCAGAAAAGCCAACAAAATAAACGTGTTTGTCAAATGTCCGATCATCCAGAAAGGGCGTGCCGATGTGAAGTTTTCCGCCGTATTTCCGGTTAAAACGAGTCCTGCGCCGACGAGGGCTTCGGTGATGATGAAGATAAAGGAGATGACGACCGTTTTCCGCACAATATCGCCTTTTGAAAAGAGGCGAAACGCCCAAATCACCAGAATCAAAACCGCGATAAATGCCAAACCGCTGGTAATTCGGTGCGTAAATTCGATGACGGTTTTCATCTCCGGCGCGGACGGAATTATTTCGCCGTGGCACGTCAGCCAATGCGTTCCGCAGCCGTCGCCCGATTTTGACGCACGCAGAAAAACGCCCCACAGGATGACGACAATGTTATAAGCCAATACAAACCAGGCATATTTTGCAAATTTTGACAGTTTTGATTCCGTTTTCATTCTAATTTTAGAATAGCACCGAACCGCCGAAAAAATAAACGCCGCGAAAAATTAGAAAAACTTCACGGAAATTACAGTTTTATTTACCTGATTTCTTAAACTCAAACACCGCAAATTATTTGGAAACCTCGGAAATATTTATTGATTAAATTCGCAAAAATGTATACTATAAATCACTACCTTTTGTTCATAAGTAAAACAAAGTTACTAACCGAAGAGAAAACCGTATGAAAATGTATGTCTTTAAGTTTTTTGTATTGTCTTTTTTTGCTGTTTTAGCCGTATCGTTTTTCGGTCTTAAATATGTCAACAGCAATAAATTAACAGCGGAGGAATATGACAGTTGGATCACCGAAACATATGATTTTCGATTCGGCAAGGAAAAACCGTTTTCTCCGAGTAATGCGACAACACATAACGGCAAATTTATTGATCCGCAAAATTTTACGCCGTCGGCACGCTGCGCAACTTGTCATACCGATGTGCACCCGCAATGGCTGCAATCGGCACACCGCAATTCATTTCGTGAACCGTTTTATACAAAGAACGTCAATGACTTGATTTCGCAGAGAAATATAGCCTTTACGCGGCATTGCGAATCCTGTCATAATCCGCCCGCGCTTTTCTCCGGCGCATTGACCGATCAGCCGCAATTTAAAAACCGCCCGTTCGATCAGGAAGGCGTTTCCTGTATGGTTTGCCATTCGATCGAATCGGTGACGGGCAAGGGAATCGGCGGTTATGTGATGGGACAACCCGCGCTTTTGCAACAAACGGACGGAACGAAATTGATTGATGTAACCGATCAGCAGATTCTCGATAATGTCGAAGATCACAAACGCGCGATGATGCGTCCGGTTTTAAAACAACCCGAATTTTGCGGTGCGTGTCATAAATCGCAAGTTCCGCAAGAATTAAACGATTACAAATTTTTCCGCGCCTTTGCCGTTGCCGATGAATTACAGATGTCTTCTTTTTCAAAAGAATCGCCGCATCCTTTTTATGTGCGCGACAAGGAAACCTGTAATTCCTGCCATATGCCGAAAGAACCGTCGAAATATTTCGATGCTTCGGCAAAGGACGGTGTGATTTCGTCGCATCATTGGGCGGCGGCAAATACTGCAATTCCGGCGTTTTACGGTTATAAAGAGCAACTCGACAGAGTTACGAAATTTTTGCAGGACGACAAAATGGGCGTTGATATTTTCGCGCTTCGCCGCAAAAAACCGAATTCCAACAAAGAAGAATTGATCGCTCCCGTCAACCGACAGAATTTCAAACTCAAGGAAAATGAAACGATTACGGCTGAGGTCGTTGTCACAAATAAAAACATCGGACATTCATTTCCGCCCGAATTGCGCGATTTTTATGAAGCATATATCGAATTCACGGTTTCCGATTTGAGCGGCAAACCGCTTTATAAATCGGGATTTATCAAACCGGACGGCAATTTGGATGAAGCCGCGCACGCTTATAAAACGCACCTCGTCAAAGAAGACGGAACGCATAATGTTTTGCATTTTATCTGGAAAACAAAAGTTGTCGCGCAAAACGCGGCGATAGGCTCCGGCAGATCGGACGTGGCGCGTTATAAATTTACGATTCCGCCGAATGTCGGCGGGCAAATAAAACTTACCGCGAAACTGCAATACCGGCGTTTTACAAGAGTTTACAGCGATTACGCGCTCGGCAAATCGGTTGATCTGCCGATTGTAACGATGGCGACCGCCGAACGCGCTTTAAACGTCGGCGAAGAAAATAAAAAAGAACCGGTTGATCCGAAGGCAATGGCGGATTGGCGGCGTTGGAACAATTACGGAATCGCCCTTTTCGATCACCGGCAATTTGCCGAATCCGCCGACGCTTTTGAAAAGGTGATGGATTTCAAAAATGAATATCTCGCCTTTGCTTATACAAATAAAGCTTTGGCTTTGATGGAATTATCGGATTGGAAGGACGCGGAAAAACTTATTGACAGAGCTTTGAAACTCGATGAACAAAATTTGCGGGCGGTATTCCAACGCGGCAGAATCAAGCGTGTCGAAAGCAATCTGGAAGAAGCGGAAGCAAATTTCAAACAGGTTCTGGCAAAATATCCGCGTGATCGGATGACGCTTCAGCAGCTCGGCGAACTTGCCAAAATCAAGAGCGAATCGGTCGCGCCCGAAAAAAGAAAAGACCAACTTAAAATCGCGCTCGATTATTATTATCAAATTCTGGCAATTGACCCGGAAGATTTGGGAGCGCATTACAATTCGATGCTGCTTTATCAAAAACTCGGTATGCGCGATAAAGCACGGGAGTCGGCAAAAATCTTTCAGGATTTGAAGGAAGACCCGCAAACGACTCCGTTGGCAAACGATTTTCTGCAAATAAATGAACATATCGGAAATGAGAGTTTGCCGTTTCACACGCACGATTTGAAATCTTTTCAATCTGTCTGGGAAAAGGAAAACTACATCGTTACTTTTCCGATAAACCTGGCGAGCCTTAATTAACATCAAAGCCGCAGGAAATAACATAATTTAAGTGCAGTCTTTGATTTAAGGGCAAAATAAACTATAAAGTCTATAAGATCGGCGGTCTCTGGCGACCGCCTTTCTTCAAAGGCTTAAAAATTAAATTTTGTCCGAAACTACTCAAAAATAAAGAGAAAAATAATTTAAATGCAGAAAGTTTTAAAAATCAGTATATTGTCGGTCTTTCTGGCTGGCGGAGTCTTCGCTTTGACAACGCGCCCGGACTATGTTTCAAACGCCGCCGGAAATAAAATTAATTTAACGGAAAAAAGCTCGTCCCGAAGTCTTTATATAAACAATTGCGCCCGCTGCCACGGTGCGGACGGAAAAGGCGACACGGAATTAGGAAAATTATACGGTTCGAGCAATCTGACAACGCGCAAAGTCAAGCGAATGAGCAATAAGCGAATGACACAAATCATCCGAAACGGTGTCGGCGGAATGCCGGGTTTCGGTAAAAAATTAAATAATAAGGAAATAACCTCTCTGGTTAATTATGTTCGTTCGTTATAGCTTGTACAATTTTGGTTTAGATAAGGGTTTATTCAAATGTTAAAGAAAAGTCTTATAATCGCACTTTTGGTTTTTATCGGCTCTGTCATAATTTCGGCGCAAGACACGCCGATGGGCGGCGTTTCGACGGGTGAAGCGAAAACTTACACGACAAAACGCACAACCGGAATCACCGAAAAAGACGCGCCGATGATTCTGGAAGATGTCACGGCAAACACTTCGTTAAAAGATTTTCGTTGCGTCGCCGGTGCTGCCGGAAAAGAATATCTTCTTGAAGCAACCGCCTGCACGGTGGCGATTCTCGATTTTGATAATGACGGCAAACCCGACATTTTTCTGCTCAACGGTTCGACCATCAATGCCGAACTCGGCAAGGAAAAAGCCCCGAAATCCGCGCTTTACCGAAATCTCGGAAACTGGAAATTTGAAGACGTAACCGAAAAAGCCGGAGTGTCGAACGAACGCTGGGGAATGGGCGTTGCCGTCGCAGATTACAATAACGACGGCTTCCCGGATATTTTCGTCAGTAATTACGGCACGTCAAGACTTTACAAAAATAACGGCGACGGCACTTTTACGGATGTCGCACCGAAAGTCGGCTTAGACATAAAAGGCTGGCATACGGGCGCGACTTTCGGCGATTATGACAAAGACGGTTTGCTCGATATATTCGTTCCGGCTTATATTGATTTCGATCTGAAAAAACTGCCGCCGAGTCCCGTCGAGGTCGAAAAAGGTACGGCTTCCGGCAGAAATTTCTGTCAGTTTCGCGGTCAATCCGTAATGTGCGGACCGCGCGGTTTGAAGGGCGCA
Source organism: uncultured Blastocatellaceae bacterium (assembly GCA_964444245.1). GTDB lineage: Bacteria > Acidobacteriota > Blastocatellia > Pyrinomonadales > Pyrinomonadaceae > JAHCHG01. Next base: position 4,306 of record CAYUGW010000074.1, read on the forward strand.
AAAGATTCGCTTTTCCGGCAAAAACCCGACGGCACTTTTGAAAATGTCAGCGAAAAAGCCGGAGTTACCGACGAAGGCAATTATTACGGATTTGCCTCGGTTTTTATTGACATAGACGGCGATGGAGACCTCGATCTGTTAGTCGTTAATGATTCAACACCGAAACAGCTCTATATCAATAACGGCGACGGCACTTTTGAAGAATTCGGTTATCCGTCGGGAATCGCGCTTAATGAAAACGGACGCGAACAAGCCGGAATGGGTTTGGCGGTCGGCGATTTCGATAACGACGGATTGGTTGATTTTCATATCACGAATTTTTCCGACGATTCCAACACGCTTTATCGAAACGACGGCGAAGGAAATTTCACAGATATTACATTTCAAGCCGGTTTGGGTGAGCCTTCTATTCCTTTTTTGGGTTGGGGAACGGCGTTTTTTGATTTCAACAATGACGGCTGGAAAGACTTAATTGTTGCAAACGGACACGTTTATCCCGTAGTTGATAATTTTCAATGGGGAACGAGCTATGCTCAACAAGTTCTGCTTTTCAAAAACGGTCAGCCGCAAGCAGGCAAACAGCTTCGTTTCGAACGCGTTCCGGCGGCGGTCGGCAGCGGTCTGGCAATTTCGATTGCGGCACGCGGTTTGGCGATTGCAGATTTAGACGGCGACGGGAAATTGGATGTCGTTATTAATAATGTTGATTCCGCCCCGACTATTCTGCGAAATGTCAGTGCGGATAAAAATCGTTGGCTGGCGGTCAAATTAATCGGCGATGTTTCCAAAAAAACTCCGAAGGATGCAACGGGTTCGACCGTTTTTGTCACGACCGGAAAAGTGCGCCAACGGTTTGATGTCATCAGCGGCGCAAGCTACGCTTCAAATAACGATCATACAATTCACATAGGTTTAGGCAACGCCGCTAAAATAGATAAATTGGAAGTAATTTGGGCAAACGGTCAAACGGAAGTTTTTCCGGTTGAAAAGATCGATACTCACATTACTCTCGAACAAAACAAATCTGTCGCTCAAAAGAAATAAAAAATTTGAATCTTGCTTTTAATTAATAGAAAACGAAGCAAATTTATTGGCGAGAATCAAGCTGAAGGCTCCCATCAAAGTCGGGTAAGCGCCGAGCGTCGAAGGCATTATATTGATTGACGGATAACCCTGACAAACCGCGCCTTCCGCAGCTTTTATCAAGTCGTCTTCAATTAAATCCCACGCCTGAACGATTGTTCCGGCAACAATCGTAACTTCGGGCGATAATCCTTGCACCAGATTGGAAATTCCAACCCCGATATAATGGGCGGTTTCCTTTAACGCCTGAATTGCATTCTCATCGCCTTTCAAAGCCATTTCGACCAATTGCACAAAAGTTTTTTTATTTTTCCCGTTAATATTTCCGACTAATTTTGCATATCTCGCAATTGCCGAGCGTTCGGAAGCAAACGCCTCCCAACAATCGTAATTTCCGGCGGCGCAGGCAATCGGCGCACCGCTTCCGATTGTCATATGCCCGAATTCACCGGCGATTCCGCCTTTTCCGCGATAAAGCTGCCCGTCGAAAACCACGCCCGTTCCGATCCCGTTATCAATCAAAACAAGGATAAAATCACGAACATTGCTGATTTCCGGTCGTCCGAGCCAAAGCTCGGCGAGAGCGGCGGCATTCGTATCATTCTCGACTTTTACGGGAAGTCCGGTGGCTTCTTCGATTTTTTTGACAATTTCCGGACGATGCCAATCGAGATGCGGTATCAGCAAAACATTGCCGTTCCAGGATTCGACTAAACCCGGCAGACTGATGCCGATTCCTTCAATTGAACCGCCGTGTTTTTTAATAAAATACCGGGCGGCATCAATGACGTGGGAAATCGTTTTGGAAAAATTGCGGCTGGTCGGAAATTCCTGTTGTTCGAGCAGTCTGCCGCTTAAATCGCTGGTCGCGACGATCGTTCTTTTCTTTCCGAGATCAACGCCGAGCGCAACGGCGTTGGTCGTTTTCAGCGAGAGCAATTGAGGCGGTCGTCCGCCGGAAGATTCGCCGTAAACTTCTTCGACAAGATCCGATTTCAGAAGTTCGTCAACAATCAATGAAACCGTTGAACGCTGAAGCGCAGTAGCACGGGCAATTTCCGCACGCGAAATCGGACCGCCTTCGCGCACATAGTTAAGGATGATTTGACGATTAATATCACGAATCGTATTGGATCGGGCGACATTTGCACTTTTTAAGTTTATTCGTCTAGCCATTTTTCACTCGCCTCAAATGAGTATTAATACGAAGTAAATCGTTTTACTAAGTATTTTCCCAACAATTTATTAACTTTACATTTTATCAAATATATTTTCAATTCGATATTTTAAATACCTTTGAATTTTGACTTTCAATAATTTTCAGACGGAGATTCATTTCAAAAATTCACAGACTTAGAATTATTTTTTATCGCGCCCGAAATCGTCTTCGAGCCGCACAATGTCGTCTTCGCCCAAGTAATCGCCCTGCTGAACTTCGATAAAAATCAACAATTGATCGCCCGGATTTTCGACGCGATGCGCCGCGCCGAGTGGAATGTCAACCGCTTCGCCCTTTTTTAGAATAATTTCTTCGCCGTCGAGCGTAACTTTTGCCGTGCCTTGAGTTACAAACCAATGTTCGGCGCGTTTCGAGTGTTTTTGATAACTCAGACGCTTTCCGGCTAAAACCTCTATTCGCTTGACTTTATAACCTTCGCCTTCGTCCAAAACCGTAAAACTTCCCCACGGTCGCTCGTCATATTTCGGCGAATTATCAATTGCCGTTCCTGCTTCTTCCATAATTTTGTAAAACCTCTCTAATCAATTACTTCGAGTTCCGCGTTCATCAGCTCAACCGAATTTCCGCCGATCATAATTTGAAAGTTTCCGGGTTCGACGACGCGTTTCATTTCCCGATTATAAAATTGTAATTTTTCCGGCGTAATTGTAAAAGTAACGGTTTTCGTTTCGCCTCGATTAAGCGAGATTCTGGCAAAATCCTTTAATTCTTTAACGGGGCGCGTAACCGAACTCACGACATCGCGCAGATACATTTGCGCGACTTCATCGCCGCGCATTTTTCCGGTGTTGGTAATGTCAAAAGTTACGGTCGTTGATTCGTCTTTCTTGATCTTCGGTTTGGTGATTTTCAAATTTGAATATTTAAATGTCGTATAACTCAAACCGTGTCCGAATGAATAAAGCGGCGAAGTTGTTGAAAACAGATAACCGCGCCGCGCCGAAGGTTTATAATTGTAATAAATCGGAAGCTGTCCGACGTTGCGCGGAAACGAAACCGGCAATTTTCCGCCCGGATTGTAATCGCCGAAAATTACGTCTGCGGCGGCAGTTCCGGTTTCTTGTCCGAGATAAAAGCCTTCTAAAATTGCGGGAACATTTTCGGCAACGTAATTTATTGCCAGCGGTCCCGAATTCGTCAGGAAAACTACGGTCGGTTTTCCGGTCGCCAAAATCGCTTTGACGAGATCGTTTTGCCGCCCGACGAGTTCCAGAGAATCACGGTCGCCGAGATGATTCGTCGCCCAAGCTTCTTTATTCGTATCTTCGTTTCCGCCGATTGAAAGAATCACGGCATCGGAATTTTTTGCTAACTTGACGGCTTCGTCAATCAATTTCTGATCGCTTGCCGCGTCATTCAAAGTCGCCGTATCGCCAAACCAATTGCCTTCTTCTTTTGTAATCAAAACGCCTTTTGCGTAATTAACTTTTACGGAACCGCCGAGTTTGTTTTTTATTCCGTCCAAAAGACTTACCGTTCGCGGCGGACGCGGATCGGTGTAACCGCCGAGGTGAGCTTTTTCAGCATTTGGACCGATGACTGCGATTGATTTTAATTTCGTGCGATCGAGCGGCAGTAGATTATTTTGATTTTTCAGCAAAACAATCGAACGCCGCGCCGCGTCTAGAGCTAACGCGCGATCTTCCGCCGTGTCTATATTTTGAGCGACCGTTTCCGCGTTGACATACGGATTTTCAAAAAGTCCGAGCTGGAATTTTTGATATAAAAGACGCGAAACTGCCCGGTCAACCAGACTTTCGGGAATTTTTCCTGTCTTAACCTGTTCGACCAGAGTTTTATTAACATTCGGATCGGGAAGTTCGATGTCAACGCCCGCTTCCAAAGATTGTTTTGCGGCATCGGCTAAATCCGGCGCGACCGCATGGATTTCCTGCAATTGCGTCATCGCGTAATAATCGGAAACGATTGTTCCCTTAAAACCCCATTCTTTCCGCAAAACGTCTTCGAGCATCCAACGGCTGGCGTGAACCGGAATTCCGTCAATCTCGTGATAGGCGGGCATAATGCTCATCAAACCGGCTTCTTTGACCGCCGCCTCAAAGGGAAGAAAATGCGTTTCGCGCAAAATTCTTTCCGATAAATTTGTCGGTCCGACGTTCGTTCCGTTTTCCGGCTGACCGTGTCCGGCAAAATGTTTTCCGGTGGCAATTACCGCATATTCACCCAGTTTCGCGGTTTCGCTATTTGCGCCGCCCTGAATCGCTTTGACGAGCGCGACGAGCATTCGCGTAGCCAAATACGGATCTTCGCCGTAGGTTTCTTCGGTTCGTCCCCAACGTGCTTCACGCGCCAAATCCATATTCGGTCCAAGAACGTGATGCGTTCCGCGCAGGCGCGTATGTTTCGCCGCGACCGAAAAAACACGCGTAATCAGATCGGTATCCCAACTCGACGCAAGCGCCAGCGGAGTCGGGAAAACGGTCGAACCGCTCGACATATTTCCGTGCAAAATCTCGTCGTGAAAAATCGCCGGAATGCCGAGCCGCGTGTTTTCGATCAGCCATTTCTGCGCGGCGTTGGCGTATTCGGCAGATTCCTTCGGCGTTAAAAGTTCGCGCTGACGGGCAAATTGTCCGATACCGTTCGCCATTTTTGCTTTCGCCAGCCCGGGCGAAAATTTTCCGCCGAACGGAAGCTGTTCTTTCGGAATTCCGGCGTTGTTGTTCGGTTTTTCCATCCACAGACACATCATCTGCGCCGCTTTTTCTTCCAGAGTCATTCGCGAAAGCAAATCCTTAACGCGTTCATCAATCGGAAGTTTCGCGTTTTTATACGGCGGAATTTCCTGCGCGGTCGTTTTTGGCAAATGAAAGCCGGAAAAAACAAAAATTGATAAAACCGTCGCCGTCAATAAAAAACGCCGAACCGAATTTTTTGATTTAGCTTTAAGTATTTTCATTTTTTTTAAGTTAAAACTCCCGAAAGCTTAAAAGGCATCAACTAACGAACGTATTTTCAGCATTTTGCGAAATTCGTCCGCGCTCATTTTCTGATTGGTTTTATATTCGATTTCGAGAATTTTGCCCGGAATCAGATCGAAATAATTATCTGCGAAAAATCCCGTCGTAAAGCCGGAAAGATAAACCGCTTTGGCAACTTTGTCGGAAGAAAGCGAGATTTTAAAACCGTTTGCGCTCTGAGAAATTTCAGTTTTGATAGCGGGCTTTTCAAACTTCATTTCCTTAAACGGCTTAAAGTAATATTGATTCGTCGAAACCGTTTTTCCGCCGACGTTTAGCTCAGCAAGCAACACTGCATTTGCCGCGTCCGCGCCGCTTAAAAGTTCTTCGACGGGAATGCTCGAATAAGATTTTCCCTTGAGCGGTTCGATTGCTAATTCGAGCGTTTTCGTCTTTAATTCCTTTCCATTTAGATCAATCAAACGCCACGTTAATTCGCCCTGTTTGGTTTCGGGAAAATCATTGACAATATTGAAATTCATTTTGCCGTCCAAAATATGGGGCGAGATCAAGATCGGCGAATAAAATTTTCGCGTGTAATACATCAGAGCCTTCCAACGACCGAAATAATCCATCGCCGACCACGAAGCGACCTGCCAAACGTCGTTTGCCTGCCAATAAAGCGAACCCATATTTCGCGGCATAATTCTTCGGAAATGTTCCGCGCCGATCTTTATTCCCTGCGCCTGCAAAACCTGGCTGACATAGAGAAAAGATTCGAAATCCTTCGGCTCTTTATACTCGCGGAGCATATATTCCCGAATAAGTTGATTGCCGCGCGGATGGCGTTGATGGGCAAGCATTATCGGCGTTTCGATTGATTTTCGGTCTTCTTCGGTCGTGTAGGTTTTGACCGTTTCAATATCGGGAAACGACTGAAAACCGTATTCGCTCATAAAACGCGGAAACTGTTTTTCGTATTCTTCATAAGGTTTTTCGGCGTGCCAGACCTGCCAGTAATGCATATCGCCGATTCTTTGAGAATTCGAATCATCCTGAAAATTCGAGCTTGGCGAGCTTTGCCAATACGGGCGCGAAGGATCGTATTCTTCCGTAACTTCCCCCAAAAGCCGTACAAAAAGTTTTAGATAATCGTCCCAGATATGACTCGGCAATCTTTCCCGCCAACCCCAATGATTCCAGGCAGTTTCGATCTCATTATTGCCGCACCAGAGAACGATTGACGGGTGATTTCGCAATCTTTTTATGTTATCAATTGCCTCGGCGCGGACGTTTTCCAAGAATTTTTTATCGCCCGGATACATCGAACAGGCGAACATAAAATCCTGCCAGACGAGTAATCCCATCTCGTCCGCCAGTTCGTAATAATAATCGTCCTCATAAATGCCGCCTCCCCAGACGCGAATCATATTCATATTCGCGTCGCGCAGAGATTCGAGCAGATTTTTGTATCTTTCTTTGGTCACGCGTGTCGGAAAAATATCCGCCGGAATCCAATTCGCGCCGCGACCGAAAACGGGAATTCCGTTTATCACGAATTCAAAGCTGATGCCGTGTTCGTCGGGCTTTTGTCTGAGCTGCAAGGTTCGCAAACCGGTTCGTTTTGTCTGTTCGTCAACTTGTTTTTTGTTGACCGATAATTTCGCTCTGA
>CAYUGW010000075.1:0-11207 GCA_964444245.1 uncultured Blastocatellaceae bacterium
TTATCTTAATAATAGATAAAATTTGAAATTTGAAATCTGAAATCTGAAATTTACTTCAAACGAACTTGTAACCGCCTGTCTTTCCCATCGCCGACCGATTCGGTCAATAAATCTTCTTCCGTTTGCAAAGTCAGATGAATCACGCGGCGTTCGGTCGAATTTAAAACACCGAAAGTAAACGGCAAACCGTTTTTGCGGACGTTTTGTGCGGCAAACCGCGCCATTGCCTGCAATTCGGCTTTGCGCGTTCGCCGGAAGCCGTCAGCGTCGCAAATAAAGCGGTGTTCGCGGTCGAGTTGTTTGCCGTAAATCTGAAACAAAAGCGTTTCAAAAGCATCGAGCAATTCGCCGTTTTCACTCATTAAATATGAAGAATCTTCGCCTTCAAAATTCAAGACGCAGCCTTCATCAGTCCATTCGTCTGAAATTTTCACATCGAGTTTCATTTCACTTACGACTTCGGACAAAAAATCTCTGGCATTTTCACAAATTTCATTCATAATTTTTTAAGAGGTCGAAAGTTTTGTCTTCTTTTTCTTTGAAACAACCGGCGCAGGTTCCGGTTCGGCGGGCGGCGGGGGCGTTTTAAGAAAATAATTGATAATCAATTGCTGAACAAAACTGACGATATTTCCCGCAAACCAGTATAAAAGCAAACCTGCCGGCGCGCTCCACATAAAGAAAAGCATCATCACGGGCATCAGATAAATCATCATCTTTTGCTGCATCTGCTGTTCGGGCGTGGTCGGCGCGGCGGTCGGCGAAAATTTCATCGCCAAAACCATCGAAATCGCAAAGCCGAATTCGAGCAGATGATACGGATCACCGGCGGCAAGATCGGGCAGCCAAAGGAACGTTGCCTGACGAAAACCGAGCGAAACGCTGACCGTAATATAAATAGCGATCAGGAGCGGAAACTGCAAAAGCATCGGCAAACAGCCGCCGATCGGAAGCGCGTCTTTGGTCATCTTCAATTGCTTCATCTGCAATTCGCGCATTTTCGGATCGTCGTTCGGAATGCCCTTTTTCTGCATCGCCTTCATTTCATCCTGCAATTCCTTCATTTTGGGCGCGTTAGCCGCGCTCTTTTTGAAGGATTTTGAAGAATACCAGCGAAGCGGAAAGAGCAAAGAATAAAATAAAAGCGTAAAAATAATAATCGCGCCGCCGTAATTATTCGTAAATTTATAGAGAAAATCGAGCGATTTAATGATCGGCGGAGCGAGCGGTTTGGCAATAAAGGCGAACCAGCCGTAATTTATAAAATCCTCAATATCAATCTGTCTGCCGACGCTCTGCGTTAAAATTTCGTTATATTGATTAAGAACAAAATAATCTTTTGTTCCGGTATAAATTTTCGTCGTTGAACCGTCGGCGGGAATCGGAACATACGTCGATACTAAATGTCTGACCTGCGTTGTATAAGGGCTTCGAAGAATCCAGCCGAAAATACTGTTATAAACCGGTTCAATGTTAACCTCGTATTTCGAAGCGCGAAATTCCAGCCCTTCGAGCGGTTGAGACGGAATCGCCGCCATCGCAAAATACGTATCGCCGACGCCTGCCCAATCAACTCTGCCGGGAACTGTGGTTTGTCCCTGTTCTTTTCCGTCAACGATATAAGGCGCGTAAAATCTTTGATTTTCGCCGTTGATCGTGGCTATGCCTTCCGGTTCGACCTGATAAAAATTATAAAAATTAACGCCCTGATCGCCGATGCTCGAACCGATCAAAAGTTTTATATTGGGAACAGTTTGACCGTTGCGCGTTACTTTGACTTGCAGATCGGTCAGATAGCTGTCGGCGCGAAAAATATAGCTTTTTGTAGCTTCCAAACCGTTGGCTTCATCCCGCAGTACAAAATCGAGCTGTTGTGTTTGGTCGGCGTTTAGCTCAAAGTTTTCTTGAGTTGCGGAGATTTGGTAATTTCTTTGATTAAGAAAATTGTCGAGATTTTGATCGCCGGACGAAAGTCTGAAAGGAACTTCGCGCGGTTCGCGCTTCAAACCTTCGGGCGAAACGAGTTCAAGCGCTTTTTTATTTTCTCCGGTCGAACCTTCTGCAAATAAAAGAGTTCCGTTTGTATCATTGGGCGAAACATTTTTCAGCAAAATCCAACTTGTCGCCACCGCGCCTTTTGAATCGAGTTTTACCTGATAAAGCGGCGTTTTGATCGTGATTTCCTTGTTCGGAATTGTATCAGGCGTTTCATTGACAGGCGATGCGGGCTGTTGCGCCGTTTCAAGTGCGGCGGGTGTTGCGGTATTCGAATTTACCGCAGCCGTGTTGGAATTAGCCGTATTCGGATCGGGTTTCGGCGGAGGAAACAAATAACCCCAACCGAATAACACGATCATTGAAAGAATCGCGGCAAGCAAAAACCGGAATTGTGTTTCTTTATTTGATGTTTCAGCCATTTTTTTTATGTGTGATCTACAACTTTATAACAAAAATTTGTAAATCTAAAACTACTTCACGGGATCGTGTCCGCCTTTGCAAAAAGGCTGACAGCGCAAAATGCGTTTAAATCCCATCCAAGAGCCGCGAATTGCACCGTATTTTTCGACCGCTTCCATCGCATATGTCGAACAACTCGGCGTAAAACGGCACGAAGGCGGCAGAAAAGGCGAGATCCACGATTTGTAAAAGCGCAAAAAATCTAAAACTAAAAACTTCATTTTGCTTCCCTTACGACGCTTTCTTCGCCTTCGCTTAATTCTGATTCTCTAATACGCGCAACAATTTGCCGAAATTCTTCGAAAGGTTTCTCGAGTTTAACTTTAAGCAGACTGCGGCGGGCATTTAAAACCCAATCGTAATTTGTCTTTAAATCGCTTAATTCCGCCTTGCTCAAACGAAAGGCTTCACGAAGCAGACGTTTCGCGCGATTTCTGTTTACTGCCTTTCCGACCGCTTTTTTGGAAGCCGTAATGCCCAGACGCTGAAAAGACGTTTCCGACGGCATAATAAAAACCGTCATAAAACGCCCTTCGATCCGTTTACCTTTGGCATAAACCTTTTGAAATTCGCGCGGCTTACGCAAGCGATTTTCCTTCGGCAGCCCGAAATTTAATAGTGAAACGGCGTTAATCTCTTGCGTCCCTTCGCCCGGCGGCGTTTGATTACGTTGCGTCCCGATGGTGTTTTCATTCTCGACCGAAAGCCGTGTTTTTTGGCGCGGCGGCGATTGTTTGGTTGAAATGTTCTCTTTGGCATAATTACTCATCTCCTCACTCAAAAGTGAAACTTTAGATTTTATGTATATTTTCAAGCGTTGTCAAAGGAATATAAGAAAAACCTTTGGAAAATAATGACACAAATCATTTATCTTCGCGTTTAACTTCAAATGAGATTACTTTGGTATCTGCAATATCTGCTCTATTGGTTTGTAGTTTACTGCATTGCGAGCATTTTTATTTTCTTTCTTGTAATTACACTGGCGATGAAGGAACGCGACACAAAACTGAAAATTCGTGAGATCACGCAAAACATTTTCAAATTACTTTTTCGATAAAGATTATGACCATAAAAATTATTATAAATGACTCGAATCAAATAATTTCTTAAATTTGAAATCTGAAATCTGAAATCTGAAATCGTTTTAACTCTGTATTTCCCTGATTTTTCTGCCGACGATCTCGTAATTTCCCTCAACAATTTTCCTGACCGATTCGACATAAAGCGCGTGTTCGTATTTCAAAATTCGTGCTGAGAGCGTTTCCGCCGTATCGTCGTCTTTTACTTCGACCGTCTTTTGCGCGATGATCGCGCCGTGATCGAGATGTTCGTCAACAAAATGAACCGTGCAGCCCGAAACCTTCACCCCGTATTCGACCGCCTGTTTTTGCGCGTCCAAACCCGGAAATGCGGGAAGAAGACTCGGATGAATATTCGTAATTCGATTCGGAAAAGCTTTTATAAAATCAGCTGACAAAAGCCGCATATAACCCGCCAGACAAACGAGTTCAACGCCGCGCTTCTTTAATTCGCCGATGATTTCCGCATCATGTTCTTCACGGGAAAGCGATTTTCGAGGGATGCAAAGCGTTTCAATTCCGCGCGCTTTTGCCTTTTCCAAACCTTCTGCTTGCCTTTTGTCACTGATGACAACCACGACTTCGGATTCAGGAATAAAACCGCTCTGAACCGCTTCAAAGATTGCCGTCATATTCGAACCGCGTCCTGAAATTAAAATGCCGATTTTCATAAATTCTTAATCTTCGGGCGGATACCAACCTGCGATCAACCAGTTTTTACGAACAGTTAGTGCTAAATGATTATTCATTTGCAAGGCTTCAACAGTAACTCTTCCAACAGCTGTTTTGCCTGCAATCTCGATTCCATTAACGATAAAAAAATGTCTGCTCCATTTTTGTTTTCTGGGATTGAATAGCGAAGTTTTTCTTTTTGTATAATTATCAACCCCGTAGGTTTTCGTACTTTTATGAGAATTACAAAGACGACACGCCAACCAGAGATTCTCTTCATCATCGCTGCCGCCCTCGGCGGTCGGTAAAATATGGTCAATTTCAAGCGGTGCAAAAATGTATCTTTGTTCACCTAAACAATATCCGCAGCGGTTTCCTGCCTGCTCGATAATTTTTTGGCGCAATTTATCGGAAACGTAACTCATTGCAAATCATCAGGCGTTTTTATCAAACCTCGCAAAACGGCTTCGGCAATTCCTTGCGATTTTCTTAAATTGCCGTATTGATAGACCAGCATCAAACTTTCGAGTTCATTACGTTCGAGCGGAGTCAAAGTATCTGCTTGATTTTTATTTAAAAGTTCGCTTTGGCGTTCGGCTTGATCTTTAGACATTTTCATATTCGCAATTGCCAAAACTTCTTCATCAGAACACTCAATCAAAGTCCTTTCCAAACTTTCTGTTTCTTCATCAACAGCTTTCCGAACGGCATTTTTGACAAATTCCGCAACGCTTTTCTTATTTGCACGCGCAAGTCGGGAAACATTTTGATACAAACTTTCGGGCAATTTTACGCTGATTTCCATAAACAAAAACTCCGAAATAATTTTAACACGAAAAATACTTCGACAGAAAAATAAAATAAAATGCCGCCTTTCATTGTTATTTACAATCTTGCGGTGTTAAATCACACGTAAAATAATCAAGGACATTTATGCCTTCAATTTCGCTAAATTTTATTGAATTAAAAACAAATGAATTCAAATAATTTTGAATATCTTTCGGCAATTCCAGAATTTTTAATTTTTCTTCAGGAAGTGAATTAAGGTCATAGTCATATTTAGTGTTTACACTTTCTTCAAAAATAAAAAGTCCACGTCTCGCATCTTCTAAACAGTCTGCAAAATTATTTAATGAGCGATTTTTTATCTTTTCATATTTGGGCGACAAATAAGACTTTATAATTGCAGGAAGATTTTGAAAGTATTTTTCTGTCATTTCATATTTAAGTTTGTCTTGAAATATTTTTTCAGGAATCGGGTTAAAACCTGAAGTAAATTGAGCTATACAACCGGAATTATCAACTGCAAACCAGATAAAATCCGAGCCATAATAATCTTTACGCTTAAATGTCATTTGATAACTACATCTTTGTTTCCTGCCACGACGCGCCCGATTTCAAAGCATTTTTCGTCAATTTCCGTAAAATGGTTTTTAATTTCCGAAACTTCTTCCGGCGCACAGATGACGACCATTCCGATGCCCATATTAAAGGCGCGAAACATTTCGTCCGTTTCGACATTTCCCAATTTTTGCATCACGCCGAAGATCGGCAATTCTTCCCACGAGCCGCGATTGATTTCGACCGCGACTTTTTCCGGCAAAATGCGCGGAATATTGTCCAGAAAACCGCCGCCCGTCAGATGCGCCAAGCCCTTTATTTTCTTTTGATCTATCAAAACGGAAAGCTGTCTGTAATAACTTCGATGTGGTTTAAGTAGAGTTTCCGCCACCGTTTCGCCGGTTTCTTCAAGGTGCGTCTCGGTTTTGAAGCCGCCGACTTCAAACAGAAGTTTCCGCGCCAGCGAATAGCCGTTCGTATGCAGACCGTTTGAAGGCAGACCGAGAACAATGTCGCCGGGTTTTATTGTTTTGCCGTCAATCACCTTGTCGCGTTCGACGATTCCGACGATAAAACCCGCCAGATCATATTCGCCGTCCGCATAAAATCCGGGCATTTCCGCTGTTTCGCCGCCGAGCAGTACGCAGTTGTTTTCGCGGCACGCCTTGGCGATTCCTTCAACGACATCCGCAGTAACTTCCGGCGAGAGCTTTCCGGTCGCAAAATAATCGAGAAAAAAAAGCGGTCGTGCGCCCTGCACCAAAATATCATTGACACAATGATTTACAAGGTCTTGCCCGATCGTGTTGTGAATGCCGGAAAGAAACGCGATCTTCAGTTTCGTGCCGACACCGTCCGCCGAAGCGACCAGAATCGGCGACGACATTTCGGAAAATTTCGCGTCATACATTCCGCCGAAGCTTCCGATTTCGGTCAAAGTCCGCGCATTAAAGGTTGATTTGGCAAAATCCCTGATTTTGGCAACCGCTCGGTTTGCGTTATCAATCGAAACGCCTGCATCTGAATAAGAAATTGGTTTTGTCATAATTGTTTATTGATTATAAAAAAACCAACGCTTTTCTGCTATCGCTCTATGTAATTTTTAATTTTTTGGAAATCTAAGCAGGTTTGAGTTCTTTTTTTTTGAAGTCATTTATGGAAGCGGAAACGCTTTTGGAAAATCTGCGCTTTGTCCCCAAATCTCTCAAATTATATTTATACGATATTTTGCGCCATTAAATCGCAAAAGCTTTTTTATCGTCGGAAGTTATTGAATGACAGCGATCAAATGTAAATTAGTTAATTGTGAATAGCTCTTTAATCGGAAATTAACTTTCCCCTTTAACTTTTTGTTTGAATTCTTCTATTTGTGGTTTTACTTTTGCTTCAAAGCAATTCGGGCAGACGCTATGAGAAAATTGCGCTTCAGTATTGTCGGAAATATATTGTTCGAGAGTTTTCCAATAATCTTTGTCATCCCTCACACTTTTACAATAGGAACATAACGGCAATAATTTTTGAAGTTGTTTAACCTGTGCCAGTGCTTCTTTTAACTCTTTTTCAGCTTTTATTCTTTTTGTTATATCCTGAATTTGTGAAATAAAAAACTTCGGTATTCCATCTGAATTTCTGACAAGCGAAACACTCAATAAAACCCAGACAATATTTCCCTCTTTATGAAAATACCGTTTTTCCATTTGATAGGATTTTATTTTCCCATCCAATAATTGACTAACGTAAGCCAGGTCTGTATCCAGATCGTCCGGGTGCGTTATATCCTGAAAACTCAGATTTAACAAATCTTCTCTTGAATAGCCGACAATATCGCAAATTGCTTGATTAACTTTTAACCAACGCCCGTCGGGCGCAATCAATCCCATTCCGATTGCCGCATAATTAAAAGCGTTTTCAAAAATTTCAGATGCATTTATAAGTAAATTATTTTCTATTTTTTCCATTTTCTTACCTTTGGTGGGAAATTATAGAAATGATTCAAATCCAAAAAATTATATGTCATCTTTTAAAACTTAGCAATAGTTAATCTTTATGTTTTAACTATAATTGTATGTGTAGCTTACATAAGATTTCTTATAATTGTTCTTAATAAATTTCTCTTCATCCAAGCCTTTACTTTAGCCAAGTTTTATTATTAAAACGCATTTTTTTCTTTTTGACTTTAATTATTTTAAGAGTATTATTTGTTCAAATATATTTTTTCATCGGAGGTTTAATAAAAATGTTCCCGTCGGATACTGATCTTGAAACCAAATTTACTTTTGAAACCGCATCGCAGCCTTTGCCGGATGAACCGCCTTTTCAAATTCTTTTACTCGGTGATTGGAGCGGCAGAGAAAATCGTGTTTTGTCCGAAATCTTTCAATCTAAACCGCTGGCGATTGATCGGGACAATTTTGATAAAGTATTCTCTAAACTTAATGTTCGCTTGGATTTAGATTTAGATGTCGATGGCAACAATACTTTATCACTGGAATTTGACGGGCTTGATGATTTTCATCCCGACAAAATTTTTCAGCAAGTTTCTTTGTTTTCCGATCTGCGGGATATTCGCAGTCGTTTGCTTAATGAAAATACTTTCAATCAAGCCGCCGGCGAAGTTCGTTCCTGGTTTAACGAAGATCAAATTTCTGAATCTATTGTTACTCAAACAACTGAAAGCGAAGAACCTTTAGTTCAAGATGAAACTACCCAGGCTAGTTCGGGAAATTTGCTTGACAACATATTAAATCAATCTTCAGGTGGAACATCCGCTAAGCCTTCACAAACCAAACATTCAAGCGAACTTAGTCGTTTTGTAAATAAGATCGTTAAATCGCATATAGTTCAAACTGATGAAAATGAACAAACAAGATTATTAAATTTTGTCGATCAAACAACGAGCGATTTAATGCGCTCTATTTTGCATCATCCGAAATTTCAAGAATTGGAATCCGCCTGGCGCGGTGTCTATCTTTTAATCCGGAAAGTTGAAACCGATGTTGATTTAAAGATTTTTCTGCTTGATATAACAAAGAAAGAATTATTATCTGATCTTAAATCCGTTAATAATCTAGCCGATACGGATATTTATAAGTGGTTGATTAAAGAAACCATCGAAACGCCCGGCGGCGAACCCTGGTCGGTTGTTTGCGGGAACTATTCATTTGGTTTAAATGTCGATGATGTTGCGGCTTTGATTCGTCTTGCCAAACTATCCGAAACCGCTAATGCACCTTTTATTTCTCATATTTCAACGGAAATGTTCGGAATTTCTTCGATTACTTCCGCACAGAATTATTCAGACTGGAATTTGTCCGTTGATTCCACCGAAAACAAACTTTGGACGACTTTGCGCTCTTTGCCCGAATCGAGATTTCTCGGTCTTGTAATGCCTAGATTTTTGGCGAGGCTTCCGTATGGAAAGGATACCGATCCGGCTGAAACCTTTTCTTTTGAAGAGTTTAAAGAAGTTTCCGAACATGATAATTATTTATGGTCTAACCCGTCGTTTATCTGCGGGTTGCTGCTCGCCCAAACTTATCGCAAATTCGGTTGGGATATGAGTCAGAGTTTTCAACTCAGTCTTTCCGATCTTCCAACTCACGTCTATCAAGAAGACGGCGAAACTAAAACCAAACCATGTGCCGAAATTTTGATGACGGAAACTATTTTTCAAAAACTTTTAGACGAAGGTTTGATGCCTTTAATTTCATTTAAAAATACCGACCGCGTCCAACTTGGCGGTTTTCAATCAATTTCTTCTCCGATTAGAGGTTTGAGCGGTAGGTGGCGTTAAGTTTAACTATTGCAAATAGAGAACTTATTTTGCTAAACAAGTTTTGCCATTGGCAAAATCTTTTATATCAAATACAATAATCTGTTGGTTTAAGAGCGGGCTTGTCCCGCTAATTTTTTCTTAAACCGTTAAAACGGAAGTTATGATTTTTGATGAAGTTTTTGACGTAATTGTTATCGGTGCCGGACACGCCGGATGTGAAGCGGCTTCAGCCTCAGCGCGGCTCGGCTCTGAAACTGCGCTTGTTACCATCAATCTTGATTTAATCGGTCAAATGTCCTGCAATCCAGCGGTTGGCGGAATTGCCAAAGGTCACATTGTAAGAGAAATTGACGCACTTGGCGGTATAATGGGCAAGGTTATTGACCGAACCGGAATTCAATTCAGATTATTAAATCGTTCCCGCGGTCCGGCTGTTCAATCCCCACGCGCTCAAGCCGATCGGGCGCTTTATCGAACCGAAATGCGACGTGTGCTTGAAGAAACAACGAATCTGCATTTAAGACAAGGAGTAGTTGTAAAGCTAATTACTGAAAACAATACAGTTATTGGCGTTGAAATGCAGGATAATCGTACGTTTGGTGCTAAATCAGTCGTTATCGCCACCGGCACTTTTCTGAATGGGAAAATACATACCGGACAAAAAAATTATTCTGCCGGACGTGCCGGCGAACCTGCTTCTATTGAACTTGCCGAAAATCTAAAAACTCTCGGTTTCCCGGTCGGAAGGCTTAAAACCGGAACTCCGCCCAGACTCGATGGCAGAACAATTGATTGGGATGCTTTTGAGAAACAACCTCCTGATGAAAAACCCGTCGCTTTTTCATTTTCGACGGAAGAAATCCGGCAAACTCAGATTGATTGTTATATCGGTTATACAAGCAATGATTTGCATAATGAAATTCGTCAAAACCTTAATCAATCACCGCTTTATTCGGGAAAAATAAAAGGAATCGGACCGCGTTATTGTCCTTCAATTGAGGACAAGGTTGTAAAATTTGCCGAAAAGGATAGGCATCAATTATTTTTGGAACCGGAAGGACATAATACGAATGAGGTTTATCTGAATGGTTTTTCAACCTCTCTGCCCGCCGATTTGCAACAAAATTTGTTGAGAATGATTACCGGTTTTGAAAATGTTCGGATAATTCGTCCCGGTTATGCAATTGAGTATGATTTTGTTGATCCGCGTGAGCTGAAACCTTCAATGGAAACTACCCGCTTAAAAGGACTTTTTCTTGCCGGACAAATAAATGGTACAACCGGATATGAGGAAGCCGCTTGCCAAGGTTTGATGGCGGGAATTAATGCGGCGTTTTATGTTCAAGGTCGCGAGTCAATCAAATTGCGGAGAGATGAAGCCTACATCGGAGTTTTAGTGGATGATTTGATTCAGCACGGAGTTGATGAACCTTATAGGATATTTACATCGAGAGCTGAAGCCCGTCTGACACTTCGGCACGATAATGCCGATCAAAGACTTTCTCCGAAAGGTAAAGAGATCGGACTCCTGAATAATGAAAGTTGGGAAAGATTTAATAAAAAACGCGATCGAATTGCTTTGTTGCGGAATGCTTTGGATGAAACCAGATATAAACGCTCTGACGTGGAATATTCAACCATTTCGCAAATTTTAGGATGTGATTTGGGAGATGCCGTAACATTATCACAACTTTCTCAAAGACAAGGCGTAAAACCGGAGTTGATTCACCGTCTTTTGCCGGATAACGTTCGCAATACAATAAAAATGTCTGATTTGGACACCGCTTTGGCTGATTCGCTTTATAGCGGATATGTTAAAAACCTTAAAATTGCTACTGAAAGAGTTAATCATAATGATAATTTGAAAATACCTGATAGTTTTC
>CAYUGW010000076.1:0-6726 GCA_964444245.1 uncultured Blastocatellaceae bacterium
CTCTCTTTCCTCGCGTTTCAATTGCCATAGGCGCATCCAGTAAAAAATCACAGGCGTGACGATCAAGACATGTACCAGACTAGAAATCATACCGCCGAAAACCGGTGTGGCGAGCGGCTTCATCACTTCCGAACCCGCGCCGGTACTCCACATAATCGGCAGAAGTCCGGCGATTATGGTCGTGACGGTCATCACTTTCGGGCGCAGACGCAAAAGCGCGCCTTCGGTCACGGCTTCGAGCAGAGTTTCAGGATCGAGCCGACCGAGTTCTTCTTTTTTCCGCCTGACGGCTTCATCGAGATAAACAACCATCACGATTCCGGTCTGCACAGCCGCGCCGAACAGCGCGATAAAACCGACCCAGACGGCGACCGAAAAGTTGTACTGAAGCAGCCACAAAAGATAAAAACCCCCGGTTAAAGCAAACGGCACAGCCAGCAAAAGGTGAGCCGCTTCCAAAAACGATTGGTACAAAACGTACAGCGTTATAAAAATAATGAGAATGACAACCGGAACGACGATCAACAGACGCTTTCGGGCGCGTTCCTGATTTTCGTACTGCCCGCTCCAATTGATGTAATACCCGGCGGGAAGCCGGATTTTATTCGCAATCGCCTCTTGCGCTTCCTCGACAAAACCGCCGATGTCGCGCCCGCGCACATTTAAGAGAACCGTGCCGCGCAAGAGTCCGTTTTCGCTCTGAATCATCGAAGGTCCCTCGACGGTGCGGATTTCCGCAAGCTCCGCGAGAGGAATCGGTGCGCCCGTCGGAGATGTGACCGGAATTTGCCCGATGGCTTCGGGCGATGCGCGAAATTCCTCCGCGTATCGAACGCGAATCGGAAAACGCTGCCGTCCTTCGATTGTTACCGTCAGATTGGTTTCGCCGATTCCTTTTTCAATTATTTCGGAAATGGTGCCGACATCAATTCCGTAACGCGCCGCCGCATCCCTTTTGATTTTGATGTCAATGTAGGGCGTGCCGCCGATTTGTTCGGGGTAAACATCCGCCGCGCCCGGCACATCTCTGACGACCGACGCAATTTGCCTCGAAGTTTCTTCCAAAGTATCCAGATCATTGCCGAAAATTTTTATGCCGACCTGCGAACGGATTCCCGTTGCGAGCATCTCTATGCGGTTGATAATCGGCTGCGTCCAGATGTTCGTAACGCCCGGCATTCTTAATGAAGCATCCATTTCGGCGACCAGTTTTTCCCGCGTCATCCCGTCGCGCCATTCGCTTTCGTCCTTCAAATGAATGATCGTTTCATTCATATTTATCGGCGACGGGTCGGTCGAGGTTTCGGCGCGTCCGGCTTTTCCGACAACCCATTCGACTTCCGGGAAAGTTTTTATAATCTCGTCCTGAAGTCTTAAAATTCTAACGGCTTCATCGAGCGAAATCGCCGGATCGGTCACCGGCATATAGAGCAGATCGCCTTCATTCAGCTGCGGCATAAATTCCGTACCGATTTTAGTCGCTACGAACATCGCGCCGGCAAAAAGTATGAGCGCAATCAAAAGGGTCGTCAGGCGATGCCGGAGAGCCTTTATCAGCACAGGCTTATAAATCCGTTGCAAAACGCGCATCACCGGATTCCATTCTTCCGGGCGCAGTTTTCCGCGGAGCAGGTAGCCGCAGAGAACCGGAACGAGCGTAATCGCTATAAACGCCGCCGCGATCATCGCAAAAGTTTTCGTAAAAGCGAGCGGGTGAAAGAGTTTTCCTTCCTGTCCGGTCAGCGCGAAAACCGGTATAAAGGCGATTACGATAATCGCCATCGAGGAGAAGATCGGTCGCCCGACCGTCCTGGTCGCTTCCAGAACTATTTCCCAGATACGTTTTTTGTCCGCCGGATCAACTCCTTCCTTTTCAATCTTCCGGTATGCGTTTTCCGTCACGACAATTCCCGCGTCAACCAGATCGGAAACGGCAATGGCAATGCCGGCAAGCGACATAATATTCGACGTTATCCCGGCGAAATACATAAATAAAAATGAAATCAGAGCGGCAAGCGGAAGCGGCACCGTAACGATAATTATTGAGCGGAAATGCGCCAGAAAAATCAGATTGACGAGCGTCACCAGAATCAATTCTTCGATCAGAGCATATTTAAGCGTGTCGGCTGTACGGTTTATTAAATCCGTGCGGTCATAAAACGGCACGAGCCGCACGCCCTCTGGCAATCCGGGTTTGATTTCTTCGATTTTTTTCTTGATATTCTCGATGGCTTCGAGTGCGCTGATGCCGTAGCGCATAATGACCACGCCGCCGACCGCCTCTTTGCCGTTTTTGTCCAGAGCGCCGGTGCGAAAGGCATTGCCGAGTTTTACCTCGGCAATATTCCGCACATAAATCGGCGTGCCGTTATTCGAGCCGACAACGATATTTTCGACATCCGCCACCGATTCGACCAAACCGATGCCGCGCACAATCGCCCATTGACCGCCTTGCTCGACGACATTGCCGCCGACATTGTTGTTCGACCGCTCGACGGCTTGGACGACCGTCGAAAGCGGCAGATTGTAGGCGCGCAGCCGGTTCGGGTCAACATCTATCTGATATTGCTGTACGTAGCCTCCGACCGTTGCGACTTCGGCGATTCCCGGAGTGGAATTCAATTGATAACGCACGAACCAATCCTGCAAAGAGCGCAGATCGCGCAAATTCATTTCATCCGATTCGAGCGTGTACCAGTAAACCTGTCCCAAACCGGTCGCGTCGGGTCCGAGCGTCGGAGTAACGCCCTCCGGTAATTGTTTGGCAACGAGATTGAGACGTTCCAGGACACGCGTACGCGCCCAGTATAAATCAATGTTATCTTCGAAAATGACATTGACCATCGAAAAACTGAACGCCGAACTCGCCCTGACGGTGCGTACGCCCGGAAGCCCTTGCAGACTTGTAACTAACGGATAAGTTACCTGATCTTCGACTTCGAGCGGCGAGCGTCCCGCCCAATCGGTAAACACGATTATCTGATTATCCGAAAGATCGGGAATGGCATCTATCGGCGTGTACAGCACAGCGTAATAGCCTGCAATCGCCAGCCCGATATAAATTGCGATGACCAGGATGCGATTTTTCAGCGACCATTCGATTAGTTTGTTAATCATAACTCAAGCGTTAATCAACAGTCAGCAAATACTTTTAAGATACAAATTGAGAATGTTGAATGAATAATGGTTTCATTCTTTTTTTGCCTTTTGCCTTTTTACTTTTGCCTTACTGCTTACTGCGCCATAATCGGGAAAGAAGTTTTTCCGTTTCCCGACGCGCCTTCGTAAGCGACCTGCACCTGCCAACTGCCAGCCATTTGCAACTTAACACTGCCTTTAAAAACGCCGGGCGTAGATGTCGAAGTCAGTGTCGCCGAATCATTCATTTCCGCCATCGAAACCATCGCCGGCATATTGAAATTAACCGAAGCCGCATCTATTTTCGCCGGATTGCCCGACGCATCGGTAAAGGCGATTGTAAATTCATCCTGACCGTCTTTAATAATGCCGTCATCGGTCGAAAGTGTGATCTTTATATTACCGGCGGTATGTTCTGTGACGATTTTACCGCCCGCCGCCGAGTCTCCGCCGCTCGAATTACAGGCGACGACCGAAATTGTAAAAACAGCTAAAATCAATGCAATAATTATTTTTTTCATATTTTGCTCCTTATATTTTTTATTTTTTTACTAACACACAAGCCGATTCGCCGGTAAAAATAAATAACGGCGGCGAGTTTCTAAATTCTATATGCCTTGTGCCGAAGAAAAAGTGCGTAGAAGAAAATCAGTGAGCAAGCGTCGTGCCAGCCAACGGAAAATAAAAATCAGGATGGAAACTTTCGGACAGGCGTTATTCAACCGCATTAAAAATTCGTTTTTATCTTTAACGACTGAATTTAGCCGGACGTGGAAAATATGGAAAATTGTTTGTTCTGACACAATTGTTGTTTGTAATCAGACAGTTCCTGACTCAATTTTTTGAAAGTTTAACAATAGATTTCGTTTAAAAAATCGAGGTGAGGACTGAAACAAGCTTCTGGTAAATTTCAATAAAATCTCTATAACTTTGACACTCCTCTAATTAAGCGGTAAAATTTTCGTTTTGTTATCTATCGCAAGGTTAAAATCTATTTATAATAAATAAGGAGTTGCAAATAATTGAGTAACACAAATTTTCTATTTACTTCCGAATCTGTTACGGAAGGACACCCCGATAAAATTGCCGATCAAATTTCAGACGCTATTTTGGACGCTATTTTGGAGCAAGACCCGACTGCCAGAGTCGCTTGCGAAACTCTGGTTACGACCGGACTTGCCGTAATCGCCGGTGAAATCACGACCACCGCAGACATTAATTATCAGAAAATCGTACGCGATACCATTCATGAAATCGGTTATAACAACGCGCTCTTCGGTTATGACAGCAATACCTGTTCGGTTTTAAATGCGCTCGGCACACAATCGCCGGATATTGCACAGGGTGTTGATACGGGCGGCGCGGGCGATCAGGGTCTGATGTTCGGTTTTGCTTGTAATGAAACGCCGGAATTGATGCCCCTTCCGATTCAGCTGGCACATAATCTGACCAGAAAGCTTTCCGAAGTTCGCAGAAGCGGCGAACTTCCCTATCTGCGTCCCGACGGCAAATCGCAGGTAACCATCGAATATCGCGACGGCAAACCTTTCCGGGCTGAAGCAGTCGTTATTTCAACTCAGCACGCGGATGATGTAACGACCGAACAACTGCGTGAAGATATTCTGGAAAAAGTTATCAAAACAACCGTTTCGGCTGATCTGCTGGACGAAAACACCAAATTTCATATCAATCCGACCGGACGTTTTGTAACGGGCGGTCCGATGGGCGATGCCGGTCTGACCGGGCGTAAGATCATCGTTGACACCTACGGCGGTTATGCACCGCACGGCGGCGGCGCGTTTTCGGGCAAAGACCCGACGAAGGTTGACCGTTCGGCGACTTATATGGCGCGTTATATCGCCAAAAACATCGTTGCCGCAGGTTTAGCCGATAAATGTACCGTTCAATTAGCTTATGCCATCGGTGTTGCCGAACCGGTTTCGGTTCTGGTTGATTCGCACGGCACGGGTCGTGAGGACGATACGAAACTTGCCGAATTGGTTCGCAATAACTTTACACTTACGCCGAAAGGCATTATCGAAACTCTGGACTTACGCCGACCGATCTTTAATGCAACCGCGAAATTCGGACATTTCGGACGCACGAATGATGAGTTCAGCTGGGAAAAAACCGATAAAAAAGACGCGCTTTTGAATTCCCTGAGCGCGACCAACGGCACCGGAGCTTAAATAATTTAACAAAATGGCAAACCGCTTTATTGTGAATAACTTAGAATTTTAATTCACAAAGACGGTTTGCCATTTTCTACAATAAAATTAAAAAGGATTTTAAAAAATAAAAAAATAAAAAAATTATGGCACAAGAAGGATTATCAATGGAATACGACATCAAAGACATAAATCTTGCAGCGCAAGGAAAACAAAGAATCGAGTGGGCAGACCGCGAAATGCCCGTACTTCGCCTGATACGCGAGCGTTTTGCGGAAGAAAAACCGCTCGAAGGCATCAAGCTGATCGCCTGCGCACATATCACGACCGAAACGGCGAATTTAGCCAGAACCTTGCAGGCGGGCGGCGCGGAATCGCTGCTGATCGCTTCGAATCCGCTTTCGACGCAGGATGATGTGGCGGCGGCTCTGGTCAGCGAATACGGCATTCCGGTGATGGCGATCAAAGGCGAATCGACCGAAACATATATGCGCCACGTACGCGCCGCTCTCGAAACAAGCCCGGACATTATTATTGATGACGGTTCGGACGTTGTCGCCACGATGCTCAAGGAAAAAAGAGAACTGGCAGACAAGATCATCGGCACGACCGAAGAAACGACAACCGGAATCGTTCGTCTGAACGCAATGGCGAAAGCCGGAGTTTTGACATTTCCGGCAATGGCTGTCAATGACGCGCAGACCAAACATTTCTTTGATAACCGCTACGGCACGGGACAATCTACTCTGGACGGAATCATCCGCGCGACCAATATTTTGCTTGCCGGAAAAAATTTCGTAGTCGTCGGCTACGGCTGGTGCGGCAAGGGCTGTGCGATGCGTGCGCGCGGAATGGGTGCAAATGTGATCGTTACCGAAATCGATCCGATCAAGGCAATCGAAGCCGTAATGGACGGTTTCCGCGTGATGCCCATGTCGGAAGCCTGCAAGATCGGAGATTTCTTTGTTACCGTCACGGGCAACCGCCACGTAATTGACAAAGAACATTTCGAAGCAATGAAAGACGGCGCAATCGTCGCCAACAGCGGACACTTCGATCTCGAACTCAATCTCGAAGCGTTAAAGGAAATGTCCGAAGAGGTTGCCGACCGTCGCCCGTTCGTTCAGGAATATATGGGCAAAAACGGCAGAAGCGTGATCGTACTCGGCGAAGGTCGTCTGATTAATCTGGCGGCGGCGGAAGGTCATCCGGCGAGCGTGATGGATATGAGCTTTGCCAATCAGGCTCTTTCGGCTGAATATCTGGTCAAAAACAAAGGTAAACTCGAAAACAGAGTTCACGTACTTCCTAAAGAAGTAGATCAGGAAATTGCCGGTCTGAAACTCAAATCGCTCGGCATTTCGATTGATGAATTAACGCCCGAAATGCTCGAATATATGAGCAGCTGGGAAACCGGAAC
>CAYUGW010000076.1:6826-11172 GCA_964444245.1 uncultured Blastocatellaceae bacterium
AAAAAAAATCCTTGAAGAAATTATAAAACAATGTAAAATTCAACCGTACGTTTCAGAAAACCCCTTGTATGAGAATTAAATCCGGAATTTTTATTTCAATATTTCCCTGTTTTTTATCGGTATTTTTGTTTGTAATACCAATAAACGGCGAACGTCTGCCGGTCAAAATCTATACTTCAGCCGACGGTTTAGGCAGCAGTTTTGTTGATTATATTTACAAGGATTCCCGCGATTTTCTGTGGCTGGCAACCCGCGACGGGCTTTCGCGTTTTGACGGTTCGCGGTTTGTAACTTATCAAATCGGTGAAAATGATCATTCGCCCGGGGTTGAAAATATTTATGAAGCAAAAGACGGAACTTATTGGATTTCCACAACGGGCGGAACTTACAGGTTTAATCCGAATTCGATTTTCCAGCCCGATACGGCAAAACCGAAGCTCGATGCCGAATTGATATTCGGGCGGCGCGGGCAATTTTTTGAAGACAGTTCGGGAAATTTTTGGCTCGGTTCATCCGGTCTGTTTCGCTTAGAAGAGGAAAACGGTAAATCCGTTTTCAAGAAATTCGACCTGAATTTACCGCCAAAACCCGATACGACATTTACCATCGCCGATATAACGGAAGCCGCCGACGGCTCGCTCTGGATCAATACGAGCTGGGGTTTGGTTCGCCGTCTGCCTGACCGCCGAATCATTTATTATCCATATGAAATGCCTCTGAACGTCGGGAATTCTTCTATGCTTCTGGATAAAATCGGTCGTTTATGGCTTACTCCTCAGGGTGATTTTTTTATTATCAAACCCGAAGCGATTGAATCCGTCAGCGAATCTGACCAGCTCATCGTAAAATCGCTCGCCCCGACCTCCATCATCAACTTAAAACCCGAAGAAAGCGTTCCGATGCCTAAAGAAGGCGGCGAAATTTTTCAATTAAAAAGCGACGAAATTGTCGCAAAATTGAATCCCAAAAGATTGTTTCAAACCTCGGACGGTAATATTTGGTCGACTTCTGAAAATTTCTTACTGGAATTTTCAGACGGAGTTTTGCACCTGCATACCGACGCTGAAGGTCTGCCGAATGTGATGGGGCGAATGGGTGAGGATGTTGCCGGAAATTTATGGATCGGCGGGCAAGCCGGAGTTGCACGACTCGACCGCAACGGTTTAGTAACTTTTCGCACACCTGACGGCGTAAATTCTCCGCGTTTTTTTGCCATTACGGAAGGCTCGGACGGAACGCTCTATCTTGGCGGACGCGATTTTTATCTGAATCGCTTTGACGGTAAAAAATTTAAAACTCTGCGCCCGCGCATTGCACCAAATGCGCAATATTTATGGACTTCCCGTTTTGCTTTTCTCTCTTCAAACGGCGATTGGTGGATTTTAACCACCGACAAACTTTATCGTTTTTCCGGTGTTGCGGATTTTTCCGATCTCGAACATCTTCCGCCGACCAAAATCTATACTACCGCAGACGGCTTAAAATCAAACGGAATGTTTCAAATATTTGAAGATTCCGCCGGCGATATATGGGTTTCGACCAAAGGCTCGATTAGTGCCGCGCATGGCGTTGCAAGACTCAAAAATGGTGAAGAAAAGTTTCAGGTCTTTACCGAAGCCGAAGGTTTTCCGAAAGGTAAAGCCCCTTCTTCCTTTGTCGAGGATTCTTTCGGAAATATCTGGATCGGCTTTTACGAAGGCGGCGTGGTGCGCTTTGACGGTGACCGATTCGAATATTTCGGAACCAATGAAGGCTTCCCTGCCGCCGGACTGATTTCGGATTTACACATTGATACGAAGGGACGTTTATGGCTCGGATCTTCAGTCGGCGGACTGATTCGGGTTGATGATCCGGGTGCGAAAACGCTTTCGTTTGTTTATTTAACAACCGCCGACGGTCTGGTAAGCAATAATGTACGGACGGTTACGGAAGATCGTTTCGGCAGAATTTATATCGGCACGGCAAGCGGCGTAGACCGGATTTCGCCGGATACCGGGCGCATCAAACATTATTCGGTTAATGACGGGCTAGCGGCTGATTTCGTGGTGGATTCACATCTCGATAAAAACGGAAATCTTTGGTTTGCAACAAATAACGGTGTATCGAGGCTCGTTCCGCTGCCGGATGAAAGATCAACCGCGCCGCGCATTCTGCTCGGCGGTTTGCGGATCGCCGGAGTCGAGCAGGCAATCTCGAAACTCGGCAATACCGTGATCGAAAAAGGAGAACTCATCCACACGGAAAATAATCTGCAAATCGAATTTTTCGGACTTGATTTTCGCGCCGGAGAATCCTTGCGCTACAAATATAAACTCGAAGGCGCAGACACGGATTGGAGCGAACCTTCCGAACAAAGATCGGTTACTTTTGCAAACCTTTCGCCGGACACCTATCGTTTTTTAGTGCTTGCCGTTAATTCCGAAGGCGTAACGAGCGAAACTCCGGCGGTCGTTTCATTTCGGATTCTGCCGCCCGTCTGGCAGCGTTGGTGGTTTATCCTTTTTTGCTCTCTGCTGGCAACGGCGATCATTATTTTGCTATACCGCTACCGAACAGCGCGGTTGCGGGAAATAAATCTGGCTCTGGCGGAAGCTAATCGCGCCGAAGAAGCCCTGCGGAAATCGCGTGAAGAACGCATCAATGAACTCGAAAAGGTTCGTTCGCGCATTGCCACCGATCTGCACGACGACATCGGTTCTTCCCTCACCCAAATTGCGATTCTGTCGGAAGTCGCGCAGGCACAAAGCAAAAACGGCATTTCCGAACCGTTAAAAGTTATATCGAATGTTTCAAACGAACTGGTCAATACGATGAGCGATATTGTCTGGTCAATCAATCCGGCGAAGGATCATCTTGCCGATCTGACCCAGCGTATGCGCCGTTTTGCTTCGGATGTTCTCTCGGCAAAAGGTATTTCTTTGACCTTCAAATCACCGAATCAGGATGACGAAATCTCTATCGGAACGAATCTGAGGCGCGAGGTTTTTCTGATTTTTAAGGAAACCGTTAATAATATCGTCAAACATTCCGAAGCCGAAAAGGTTGAAATCAAACTCCAAATTTCGGGTGAATATTTAATTATGGAGATTCAAGATAATGGCAAGGGCTTTGATTTGACAAAGCGAAACGACGAATTTTTATCTGATGAAACCGGCGGCAACGGAATTTTAAATATGCGGAAACGCGCCCGGGAAATGAACGGAGTTGTTGAAATCGTCTCCGAACCAGGTCTCGGAACCAAAATAAATTTACGTCTTCCGATAGACCCGGCTACCCAAGCGGGTGGCGACTTTCAAGTTATAAAATTGTAACTTTTTTAAATAAATGGAAACAAACACAGGACAAATTATCAAAACGGCTGTTGTTGAAGATTTGCGAAATATCCGCGAAGGTTTGACAACACTGATTAATTTCACCGACGGCTTTCAGTGTTCAGGAAGCTATCGTTCGATGGAAGAAGCGATTCCGCGTATCAAGGGAAATGTCCCGGACGTACTTCTGTCCGACATCGGTCTGCCGGGAATGAGCGGTATCGAAGGAATCAGAATCCTAAAGGAACAATATCCCTGTTTAACCATTTTGATGCTAACGGTTTACGACGATGACGAACGAATTTTCGACGCGCTCTGCGCCGGCGCGAGCGGTTATTTATTAAAGCGAACTTCCCCTTCGAAGATTTTGGAAAATATCAAGGAAGCCGCGGACGGCGGAGCGCCGATGTCGCCGGAGGTGGCTTCAAAAGTTATTAAACTTTTCCGCGATGTCCGCCCGCCGGAGCGCGTAGATTATGATCTGACACCGCATGAAACGCGCCTCTTAAAACTTCTGGTCGAAGGTCATAATTATACGACCGCCGCCGAAGAATTAGGTGTCAGCTACAACACGATCAAGTTTCATATGCGCCATATCTACGAAAAACTGCAGGTTCATTCAAAATCGGAAGCCGTTGCCAAGGCACTCCAAAACCGTATCGTTTAAAAAATAAAAAAAGCACTTTACTATCTTTATGGGTGGTGATTTTTATTTATAACCCGAAATATATTGTAAACAACGCAAGATTATGCGTTTTTTACAATATACGAATTCAGGAGTTATTTTATGAATTATAAACGCGACGAAGAAATTATTTTACTGGTAAAAAGATTTGAAGAACGCACTCTGCCGAAAGCGGAATGGACGCACGAAGCCCATCTGACGGTCGGACTTTTTTATTGTTATAAAAATCCTCTGGGCGTGGCTAAAAATCTGATGAGCGACGGGATTTACTGGCTCAACGATGCGCACGGTACGCCGAATACGGAATCGAGCGGCTATCACGAAACCTTGACATTATTCTGGCTGAAAAC
>CAYUGW010000077.1:0-11135 GCA_964444245.1 uncultured Blastocatellaceae bacterium
AACCCGATGTTCCCGCCGGATATGCTTCGCTCGGATATGTCTATTCGATGCAGGGCAGATTTGACGAAGCGGAAAATCTTTTTCAAAAAGCGATCTCGCTCGGTTCGCCCTATCCGAAAACGTGGATAAATCTCGGAATCAACGCGATGAAACAAGGCAAACTGCCCGAAGCCGAAATCGCTTTTACAAACGCTCTGCGCATAAATGAGAAAAACACACTCGCGCTTTATCAACTCGGCATCGTTTTGCAAAATCAGGAAAAATACGAAGCGGCGGAAGGCGCATTTCGCCGTGTTTTGGAACTGGAGCCGAATTTTGTTGATGCGCATTTAAATCTCGCCGCGCTTTTTTCTTCGCAAAAGAGAACGGAAGACGCGCTTGAACAAATCCGTCTGACGCGCGCGAAATCTCCCGAAAATCAGGAGATTTTATTGACCGAAGGGGGAATTTATCTGCAAACCTCCAATTGCAAAAAAGCTGTTCAAACGCTCGAAGAATTAATTAAAAGAAATCCGAAACATCCGCGTGCTTATACGGTTTTAGGTCTATCTTATGAATGTTTGAATGAAATGGAAAAAGCGGTTAAATCTTATCAAAAAGCCGTCGAGATCGCGCCGCAAGAGCCTTCAACCGAAATCGCTCGCAAGAATCTGGAAAAATTGAAAGGTTCATAACTGCAAAAAATAAAGTGAATCAAGATAGCCTAATTGAAATCTGTTTTCAATTAGGCTACAATCTTTTTTCATCTTCAAAAAATCCGGGAGTATTCAGCAAAAAAAGTGCGGACATTAAAAAACTTACCAATCGGAGCGCAGGCAAAAGTCGTTGCGGTTCACGGAAATAGCGCGATTACGAAACGCCTGATGGAAATGGGCATTATTCCGGGCGTTGAATTGCGCGTCGTCAAATCCGCGCCGTTCGGCGATCCTCTGGAAATCCGCGTGCGCGGTTATCATCTGGCAATGCGATGCAGCGAAGCGGACACGATAGAGGTCAGCGACGAGCAATGAAAAATCAAAATACAACGCAAACCGCCGAACAGATTGATCCGCAAAACACAAAAACAGACGCGCTTGTGATAGCTCTGGCGGGAAATCCGAACGCCGGAAAAACGACGCTGTTTAACGCGCTGACGGGATTGCGGCAAAAGGTCGCAAATTATTCGGGCGTAACGGTCGAGCGCAAGGAAGGCGTTTGGAATCTCGGCGTAAACATCGCGCGGCTGATCGATCTGCCCGGACTTTATTCTTTGGACGCAACTTCGCTCGATGAACAAATTGCACGCGATGTTTTGACGGGAAAAATTGCAAATCTGCCGAAACCCGATGTTATCGTCGCGGTTGTTGATGCGACGAATCTCGAACGAAATCTGTATCTCGTTACGCAGCTTGTAGAATATAAAATTCCGGTCGTTATTGCGCTGACGATGGTTGATCTTGCCGAAAAACAATCGCTTGAAATTGATGTCGAAAAACTCTCGAAACTGCTGCAAATTCCGGTCGTCAGCGTTCGCGCCGGGCAGAAGATCGGCACCCGCGAACTCGCCGAAAAAGTCCTGGAAACGGCGAAAAATCAAACAGTCATCAAGCCGAAATGGCACACGAACGGCGATTTTGAAAATGAAATAAACGATGATGATATTCATCTGAGTTTGTCGGACAATCCCGCTCATAACAAGCAGATTTTTGCGCGTTACACTTATATTTCCGAAGTTTATCAGGAAGCGGTTAAACCGATGGATACGCCGGAACGCGGCGTTTCCGAGAAGATCGACGGCGTTTTAACTCATAAATTCTTCGGTTTAATTATTTTAGTCGGCATTCTGCTGCTGATTTTTCAGACGATCTTT
Source organism: uncultured Blastocatellaceae bacterium (assembly GCA_964444245.1). GTDB lineage: Bacteria > Acidobacteriota > Blastocatellia > Pyrinomonadales > Pyrinomonadaceae > JAHCHG01. Next base: position 1,850 of record CAYUGW010000077.1, read on the forward strand.
TCCTGGGCGAGCTTGCCGATGGATTTGCTCGATGCCGGATTCGGTTCGCTTGCCGAACTTGCCAAAACGAATCTGCCGGAAGGAATTCTGGCGGATCTGATCGCCGACGGAATTATTGCCGGAGTCGGCGGAGTTTTGATCTTTCTGCCGCAGATTCTGCTTCTTTTTCTGTTTATTTCAATTCTGGAAGACACGGGATATATGGCGCGGGCGGCATTTCTGCTTGATCGTCTGATGCGCGGAGTCGGTTTGCACGGCAAGGCGTTTCTGCCGCTTTTATCGAGTTTTGCGTGCGCGATTCCGGGCATTATGGCGGCGCGGACGATTGAAAATCCGAAGGATCGTCTGGCAACGATTATGATTGCGCCGTTTATGAGCTGTTCGGCGCGGCTGCCCGTGTATGTTTTGATGATCGGCGCGTTTTTCAGCGGGCAGTATGTTTTCGGCTTTTTGTCGGTCGGCGCGGTTTTGATTCTTTTGATGTATGCGCTCGGCATTATTACGGCGATTGTTGTCGCGTTTATCTTGAAGAAGACGATCTTAAAATCGCCGCCGCCGCCGTTTGTTATGGAATTGCCGCCGTATCGCCTGCCGAATGTGAAAACGGTTTTAATGAATATGTCTTCGCGGGCGGGAATTTTCGTCAAACGCGCCGGAACGGTGATTCTGGCGATTTCGATCATTCTATGGGCGTTGGCATATTTTCCGAGAAGTGCGGAAAATGTTTCAATTGCCGATTCTCAAACGGCAATTCAGACGGAAAATCAAGCAGAAAATCAAACGGCGGACAGCGAACAATTGAAAAACAGTTACGCCGGACAGCTCGGGCAATTGATCGAACCCGTGATCGAACCGCTCGGTTTTGATTGGAAAACGGGCGTTGCGCTGATCGCCTCGTTTGCCGCGCGGGAAGTTCTTGTTTCGACCTTGAGCATTATTTACAACACGGAAGCGGAAGCAAACGAAGAATCGCCGTCGCTGATAAATGCGGTGCGCGACGCGAAAAAAGACGACGGAACTCCGGCTTGGACACCGCTGACCGCGCTGACGCTGATGGTTTTCTTTGTTTTGGCAATGCAATGTATGTCAACGGTCGCCATCGTCCGCCGCGAGACGAATTCGTGGTCGTGGACGCTGTTTATGGTCGGATATATGACTGCGCTCGCTTATTTCGTTTCGTTTTTGACTTATCAGATCGGGAAAATGCTTGGGTTTTAAAAGTGAAAAAGTGAAAAGGTGAAAAAGTGAAAAGGTGAAAAGGTGAAGTTGATCTTTGCTTATTAAACTTACTTTTTCTTCGGAATCGTTTACAATACTTCGGACAGTTTTTAAGTCATTAAACTCCGTAAGTTATTGAAAAATAACGAAATCATTATTTAAATCAAAGTCAGGTAAAACGCTAACTTTGATTTAAATAACTTTTCAGAAATAGAAAGCCCGTAGTTATTGGCTCTCAACTATCAAAAAACTGTCCGAAGTATTGGTTTACAGATATTAAAATAAAGAGTTTCCACAAGACACTTTTGTTAAAATTGTTTTTGATTTACCGATTTCGATAACTTGATTATAATTGAAAAGCGGCAGACGAGAACCTCTAGTCTAAAAAAAGTTTTCCTGCTCTCAAAAAAAACTTATGTCAAATAATTTAGAAAAATCGGTCGAAGCGATTCGTTTTGCGATTGCCGAAGCGAGCAGAAATCTGATCGAAAGGGAAACTCTGGTCGAACTCGTGGCACTGGCGGCGGTCGCCGGAGAACACGTTTTAATTATCGGCGCACCCGGAACGGCGAAAAGCGAAGCGGTACGCCGCATCGCCAAGGCGACGGGCGGCGATTATTTCGAATATCTGCTCGGACGTTTTACAGAGCCGAGCGAGATTTTCGGTCCCGTTGATCTGCGCAAACTCAAGGAAGGCATCGTCGAAACCGAGACTTCGGGAATGCTGCCCGAAGCTGAAATTGCCTTTCTGGACGAGATTTTCCTCGGTTCGACGGCAATTCTCAATACTTTGCTCGGCATTTTGAACGAACGCATTTTCCGTCGCGGGCATACGCGTCTGAAAGTTCCTCTGCGCGTCTGCGTCGGTGCGTCGAATGCGTTGCCGGCGGACGAATCTTTGGCGGCTTTTGCCGACCGTTTTTTAGTCAGATTATTTGTCGAACCGATTGCCGATCCGCTGCTCGAAAGTTTGCTTGAAGGCGGTTGGGATCTGGCGAAAAAGGATTTTTCGCACGCCGCGAGCATTGAAGACATTGATAATTTATCGCATATCGTTTCGACGGTTGATCTTGGAATTATCCGTCCGCAGATCGCTCAAGCCGTCAGAATTCTGCGAAGCGCGGGCATCAATATCTCCGACCGCCGCGCCGTTAAAATGCAGCGTCTGATCGCTTCCGCCGCGCTGCTTGACGGCAGAACAACCGCGCAGACGAGCGATCTGTGGACGCTTATTTATGCCGTTCCGACGCACGAACAGCAAACTCTGGCGCGGGAATCTCTGCACGATCTTTTAAGCGAAACCTCCAATAAAACTCTGCCGTTTTCCGCCGAAGATGCCTCGCTCGGCGCATTGGCACGTGCCGCACGGCTCGTCAATATTGCCGGAGAAACTCTGCAAAATCGTCCGGCGGACAATGAATCGCAGGATGCCTGGAAATTAAAGCTCGAAGGCATCGCCCGCGAAATAGACGCGGGTTTTAACGCCGAAACGATGCCCGCAGATTTAAGGGAAATTCGTGCCAGAGTTGTGGAAATTTTAGAAACTCAAAATCATGATAATGTCGCCGCAGCTGAAAATTAAATGGCTCAATCGTTTAGATTCGCTCGCGCCGTCGGCAATGATCGCCTTCGGCGCGGCAGCGGTGCGTTTAAAGGAAAAACTGTTGACCTTCGATGATGAAAAATTGGCGAATTTGCAGGGCGTTTTTGCCGAAAACCTTTTATTTATCACGGGCGCGGCAGAAAATCTGCCGTGGACGGACGGCGTGATTTATCTGGGGAAAGACACGCTCGCGCCTTCGATTTTTCTGCCGACGAACCTGAGACCGAATATGCCGATAGATCTGTTTGAAAAGCGTCTGCTTGAAAAATTCGCCGCTCAGAAACCTTTTGCGGTGCTGGAAAATCAGATAATTCAAATCGGAAAAATGCGTCCTGTTTCCCGAAAAATTTTGAGCGAGATTTTATGAAACTTCCTGCCGCGCTTACGCCCTGGTCAAAACATCTGCAAATTTTCCCTGAAGAGATCAGTTTGATCCTCGGCGGCTATGTGCAGAGAATTTCGCCTTTTATCGCGCCGATCAATTCGGCATTTGCCGACGAAACCGGCGAACCGAACGGCTATGACGGCGTGGCGCGAAGCGGGATTTACGAACGGCTTCTTTTGTCGGAACTGGCTTTAGCCGATGATTTCAGCGAGGAATTTATTCGCCGCGCCGTGATGGGCGAGCATCTTTTTTTGAATCTTGCCAAGATTTCGCCGAATGCCAAACGGGTTTCAATCGCGCTTTTCGATGCCGGAGCAATGCAAATCGGCGCACCGCGCATCGCGCATCTTGCCGCTTTTATCGTTCTGGCACGCCGCGCTGAAGCCGCAAATTCGATGTTTTTATGGGGTGTTCTGCAGGACGCGAAACAGCTCGTGATTTCCGACGACACCGAATCGAGCATTAAAATCCTGCTCGAATCGAGAACCGCGAACGATGTCAGCAGCGAAGATATTTCCGGCTGGCGCGAAAAATTGAGCGATATTGAAAAAACGGCTGACGTTTGGCTCGTCGGCAGCGAAAATCTGGCGAAATTTGAAGACGCGAAAGAATTTTCGCACCTGTACGTCGGGGAAAGTTTAGAACTTGAAAAACGCGAACTTTTGTTAAAACTCAAAAGCGGTTCGGGCGCGGAAAGACAGACTGTTTTAGAGCTTCCGCCGCCGAATATCTGCACGCGGCTTTTGCGGAATCCGTTTGAAACTCCCAAAACAATCGAATTTAATTCGGCAAAACTGAGCGGCAATGTCACGAATTTCTTTTTTGACAACACGGGTTCGAAGCTTTTTGCCAGACTCGATTCGTTCGAGGTTTTATGTTTTCCGGTGCAGAATGTTCAAAGCACTGCCAAAATTCACCCGGCAGCTTATCAATTCGACAGCTCGATAAATTATCTCGCCGCCGGACGCTTGCGAAAGGCAATCGCCTTTGTTTTCAAAACGCCGGACGGAATGATTACGCTTCAATACCGCAAATCTGGTTTCAATTTGCCCGCGGGTTTATATCGCGTTCAAGACGCGGAAATTTCTTTTCCCGAAAACGAAAACGGACTTTTGCAAATTTACAATGTGCGCCCGCGAAAATTTCATTACGAAGAAGCGGCAATCCTCGATGCGAACTGTCGTCTGTTTTTGCTCAACCGGACAGCCGAGAATGATGCGGAAAACATCGTCGGAACGGTGCGCCCTCTGGCGGAAAATGTTCTGGCGGTCGCGCAAACCGACGACAAATTTATCTATATCGGCTGCGAAGACGGCAACGATTATCATTTGATCGTTTCGATTTCAGACAAGATCGAGCGGCATTCTTTGGCGGGAAAAAGACTGAAACGCGCGTTTTTCGGACGCGGCGAAATGGGAAAAAAAGTTATCGGGTATGAAACCGAGAGTGAAAATTGGATGATTTTAGACGATGAACTCGACGAACGCATTATGCCGCGTCCGAAAGGCGAGGTCGTCGGGGTTTTTCAGGATTCGCGATTGGCTCCGAAATCGGGTTTTTTCGAACTGATGGAAGACCGCCGGACTTTAGAATTCAGCTGGCAATACGGGCGGCGCAAAACTATTCTGACGGCGGAAGAAGAAATCGTAAAGGTCGAATTCAGCCCGCGCAGCCCGATCCTGGCGTATCAGACGAAAAGCGGCGAATTGGTTATTTATTCGCTGACGCACCGTGCGCCGATCGGTCGGTATTCAAAATGAAAACTTTGATCGTGCAAAATCTGACGCATCGCGGAACCGTCCCGGCGGAAGGTTTTCTGTTTTCCGCCAAACTTCTGACCGAAAGCGAGATGCGCCGCCGGATTCTGGCGTTGTGGCAAGCGAACGCCGTCGTTTTTAGGCGCGGTGAAGATTTGATTTTGATGTTTTCACAATCAATTCGCGTAGATTGTCGTAATGCGGTCGGGTTGCCGCTGGTCAGATACGGCGAAATTCTATCTTCGTTTCCGCTGCGAAAAACGGATTTGCATTTTTTTGAAAAGTCGGGCGAAACGCTTCTTTTATCGAATGAAGGACGAATTGAAACAAGTTTGTTTCAAGACTTAAAAGGGGAATCGGTTGAAAACTGGTTTGATATTTCGGATTTCCAAACGGTCGAAACCGAAACGCTCGGCGAAGTTAAAACAAAACCCGTTATCATCGAAAAAATCGAGGCGATAGATCTTCGACAGGAACTTAAAAATGTTCCGCCGGCAAATTCGGAAATGGCGGAAATTCTCGAGGTTTTGCGGCGGAAAAATGAAGAAAGAGCCGTTTCCCGAACTAGTTCCGGTTTTTCGCACGGAAATCCGCCATCTTTGCGGGAAAGTTTCGGCGGTATTTTCGATTCTCTGCGAAATCTTTTTTCCGGCAAAGACGGGCAAAACCGCCGGAGTTTTGAAAATCCGCCGGAAAACACGCCCGGAGCCTTGCGCCGTTTTTTTACAAAAGCACTTTTTCAGATGAAAATCGCCCAAATTCTCGGCAGAAAACAGGCGCAGTATCTGGCAAAAATGATGGAAATGTTTGAAAACGGCGATCTGGAAGAAGCTCTCAAACACGCGATTCCGCTCGAAGATATGCAGGCTCTCAAGCAGATGTCCGAACAGATGCCGTTTCTCGGTTTTTTGCGCCCGCGCGATAATTTGCAGATAAATTATTCAAAACAAAACGCTTCCGGTTCGGGAGTTTTTCTCGAAGATCAATGGTTCGATAATCTGCGCGTGCTTTACCGCCAAACTTTCGAGCGATTAGTCGCCCAAAACCGCATCGAAGAAGCCGCTTTCGTGCTGGAAGAACTTTTGAAAAGTCATCACGAAGCAGTCGAATTTCTGGAAAAACACGGGAAATTCCGGCTCGCCGCGCAGCTTGCCGAAGCGCGTGATTTATCGAAGGAAATCATCGTTCGCCAATGGTTTCTGGCTGGTGAAAAGCGTCTGGCGATCCGTTTGGCGGTTCTTTATAACTGTTTTGAATACGTCGTAACAAAACTCGAACAGGAAAATCATGCGCAAGCCGCCGAGTTGCGCGAAATCTGGGCGGAAAATCTGGCGGCGAGCGGAAATTTCAAAGCGGCGATAAATACGATCTGGAAACTCGAAGACAAACGCGAGATCGCCGCTGATTGGATCGATAAAGTGATCGAATTCGGCGGCGCGGCGGCGGCGGAAATGCTTGTCAAAAAAATAACGCTTTTTCCCGGAAGCTTTGAAGATGTCAAAACAAAACTTTTAGAAATTTTGGCGGAAACCGGCGACGAAGCCCGTGAAACCCGTGCCGCTTTTGCCCGCGAAACTTTGCAGCTGGTGCCGAATCCGGAACTCAGAAAGCTCGTGCCGCCGCTTGCCCGCCGGATTCTGGCGGATTCGGCGGCGGGCGGCAGACATTTTTCGCCAGAGGATTTGCGACGGCTGGTCGAAGTCGCGCAGGATTATACTCTGCGCACCGATCTGCCGAAGTTGCCGCAAGATAAAAGCGAAAAAACATCCGAAACCTTCAAACTCGAAATTGCGGAAAATAATAAAGGAGCGATCCGCGTTTTTGACGCGGTTTCTTTGCCGAATGGGAAAACCGCCGTCGCGCTCGGCGAAGCCGGCGTGAAAATCCTTTCGAAAAAAGGGAAAACGATCGCGCATTTCGATCAGCCGACCGAGAGATTCATTGTTTCCGATTCCGGCACGAAAGCCGTCTGCCTGGCGCGGCGCGGCGGCGTCTGGCGGCTGGCAAAAGTCGATTTTGTCGAGAAAAAAGCAAAATACTGGTGCGACGCGAGCATTGAAAACTTTGCCCCGACCTTTGACGGAAATCTCTGGTTTATTGCGGAAAAAGACGATCTTTACGCGATTGATGCCAACGCCTGGAATTTTGAAGCTATCTGGCGCGTCGCCGAAATCGGCGGACACGGTTGGAAAATTTATGAAATTGCGCGCTCGAGCAGTAAATTAATGTTACTGGTCTTTGAGGAAAAAGGCTTTGAAAAATGGTGGTACGATCTGCCGAAATACGTTCTGCGAAGCCGCAATCAGGTGAAATGGCTGGCGTTGGACAACGAAAATCAGGCGTTTCATTCGGTCGGTTCGTTTATCGCCTATTCAATCGTGCAGATTGAGGAAATCGTCGAAGAATCTTTGAAATTCGAAGCGAAAATTTTCGATTACGATCATTTTATGGGAAAAATAGATTTTCCGCCCGAAACGATTGGTGCCGGAAAACCGCAAATCGTCGAAAAAGTTTTCGCGCTCACAAGTATCACCGAAAACGCCGTATTTATTGATCTTTACGAAATCTCTAAAAATCATATCGCCGGATTTAAGCTGCCGAAAAGCGAAAATTTTTCGGTGAAACTCGATGAAAAATATCTCGTTATAACCGACGACGAAGGGCGTGTGATAATTTTTGATTATAAAGAAAAACTTTTGCGCCGAAATATAAGATTGTAAAATTCCTTTTTCTATTCTAAAACTAAAATGTTTTAATGAATACTTCAAAGAACGGTTGAAGCAGCGGCTTGATATAAATTGGAAACCTGAGAGGAAAATGTTTTTGAGCGAAATAAAACCGACTGTGATGAAATTCGGCGGCACGAGTGTGCAGGATGCGGAGGCGTTTGCACGAGTCGCTTCGATTGTGGCGGGCGAGCGCGAAAATTCGCCGGTGGTTGTAACTTCGGCGATGTCTAAAGTTACCGATGCGCTTCTTAATGCGTTTGAACTGGCGCGAAAAGACGAGCCGCAAGCCGCCGTCGAATCGCTGGAAAGTCATTTTGCGCGGCATTTAGCGGTTGCCGGTGCATTTTTAAGCGGTGAAGCATTAGCGAAATTCAAGGGCGAAATAGAAAAAGCGCGAATAGAATTGACCGATATTCTCGACCGCACGGCGCGTCGCTCTCTGCCGCTTCAATTGCTGAAGGATGTTGTCGTCGCTTACGGCGAACTGCTTTCATCGAGGCTGCTTGCCGAAGTTTTGCGTTCAAACAATCTCAAAGGAAAATTTGTCGATGCGCGCCGCCTGATCGTAACCGATGACGAACACGGCGCGGCAAATCCGATCTGGTCGGAAACCGAAAAAATCGTCCGGCTCGAATTAAATTCGGTCTTGGAGCGCGGCGAAATTCCGGTGATCGGCGGATTTATCGCGGCGAGCCGCAGCGGCGAAACGACTACGCTCGGTCGCGGCGGTTCGGATTATTCGGCGGCACTCGTCGGCGCGGCGCTTCGTGCGCGTGAAATTCAGATTTGGACGGACGTTACCGGCGTTTTGACGTGCGATCCGCGAATCTGCCCGGAAGCGCGGACGATAGATGTTTTGTCATATGAAGAAGCGGCTGAACTCGCCTATTTCGGTGCCAAGGTTCTGCACCCGAAAACGATCAAACCGGCAGTTGATTATGAAATTCCGGTGCGCGTCTGCAACTCGCAACAGCCTACGGAAAAAGGCACGATGGTTTTGCGTTCGAGCGAGGTTTCGCCGAACAAAATCAAATCAATCGCGCATAAAACGGGAATTACTATCTTACGGATTTCATCGGCGCGAATGCTCGGCGCGTATGGTTTTATGAGCGCACTTTTTCAAATCTTCGAACGCTACCGCACGGTTATTGACGTGATTTCGACTTCGGAAGTGTCAGTAGCGATGACGCTCGATAATACGGATTCGCTCGAAAAGATCGTCGCCGAACTCGAACGCCTCGGCGATGTCGAGATCGAACATAATCAAGCGGTCATCTGCGTCGTCGGCGAAGGCTTGCGCGAAACGTCCGGTCTGGCTTCAAAACTTTTTTCAACCATCGAAGATGTCAATATCTCGCTCATCTCACACGGCGCGTCGAGTGTTAATCTGACATTTGTCATCAAAGAAGAAATGGTCGCGGAAGTGATAAAAAGATTGCACCGGGAGTTTTTCTAAAAGCACATAAATAATTATGATAAAATCGTTTCGAGGTGAAAAAAATATGCCCGTAGTTGAAGAAATATCTGATAATTAAGAAATTTGTTAATAATTATTTTGTTAATTTATAATAGTCAGATAAAAGGAATTTGAAAA
>CAYUGW010000078.1:0-11128 GCA_964444245.1 uncultured Blastocatellaceae bacterium
AAATTCCGGCTTGGCGCATTCCGCCGCCGAAGCGTTTGCGCCAGACGCGCGCTTCTTCGATAAAATCTTTTTTGCCCAAAAGCATTGACCCGACCGGCGCACCCAAACCTTTCGACAGACAAAACTGAACGGAATCAACCGATTTTGAAAGATTTGCCACCGTTTCATTTTGCGCGACCGCCGAATTAAAAATCCGCGCCCCATCCAGATGAACGGGCAGATTCAATTGATGCGCGCTGAAACAAATTTCGTCCGTTTCCGCCGCGCTCAAAACGCTTCCGCCGCCGAAATTATGCGTGTTTTCCAGACAGATCAATCCGGTCGGGCAGGCGTAATAAGGTTGATTAACGTGAACTGCCGATTCGATTTCCGCCCAGGTCAGCATTCCGCTTGCGTTCGCCGATCTGACGGGACGAATCATCACGCCGGAAATTACGGCAGGCGTTCCCATTTCGTAATTAAAAATATGCCCGCGCTCTTCGATAATAATCTCATCGCCGGGTTTCGTATGAAGTTTGACGGCGATCTGATTGCCCATCGAACCCGTCGGACAAAAAAGTGCGGCTTCCTTGCCGAAAACTTGCGCCGCTTTTAGCTGCAAAAGATTAACGGTCGGATCTTCGCCGTAAACATCGTCGCCGACTTCCGCTTCCGCCATCGCTTTCCGCATCTGCGGCGTAGGTTTTGTAACTGTGTCGCTTCTTAGATCAATCATTTGTTTTCAAGAATATATCTTTCGCCTGGACTTTCGCCTTCATAATAAGCCAACTTTCCTGCAATACATGACACTATAGTCCCGTCGTAACACTCGCCGACCTTGTTTTCTAACACTTCAAGTAAATCAAGTTCTTTCCCGTCAATTTCGCTATCAGTTGAGATAAAGTAACAGATGTCGGGTGATTTTTTCTCTTTTAATAAACCATAAATGTTTTGCGTCTGCTGTTTATCATTTGGCACGCGTATCATAAATCGTTCATCTAAATCATTAAGATGGTATAAGTTTTCGAGAATCTTTTTCCTCATTTTTTGACTCGAAAGCATTGAAAGATAGCGTTCACGTTTTTGCGGAACGATGAAGTTTTTAACAAATAGTTCTTCGTGAATATTCATTTTCTTAAAACAAATCAATTTGTATTTTGCACTAAAAACTCAAATTTTGGAAAAAGATTATGCGAAAATCAAGTTATGACCTCAACACTCGAACTCAAACCGGAAATTGAAAGCCGGCTGAATGCAAAAGCGAACTCGATTCGTTGACCGAATATTCGGATAAAATCCCGAAAACTTGGGACAACAGCCGCGAAAGCATCTACGCGCAAGTATGAGTTATCTCGCTGATTCGAATATCCCCTCGCAGCTCGCACAGCCGTTTAGCTGAAGCACTAAGGAATTTATTTAATTTATATACTTCGGCTAAAGCCTTGACCGAGCCTTTCTAAAATAATCCGTCAGCTAAAGCAGACGGCAATTCATAAAGAATTTTTTACCATCACAACATTATTTCAACCACTAATTGTCAAAGAGCCATTAAATTAATTAAGAAACGAATAAAAATTCCCCCTAAAAAAAAGAATAATTCGCAGTAGTTTTTGTGTTATTATGCAAACTGCTTTGCCACTATTTTTAACTTTTAACTAAGGAAGAAAAGGAATATCTGAAATGGAATCTCCGATGATGAATGTTGGGATGGATCAGCCCAAATTTAAGGTTTCGATCTCGGCGCGGTTGATTGCGGCATTTGCTTATATGATTCCGGTGCTTGGCGGTGCGTTGAGTTCGCTGCATTTGATAAATGTCATGCAGGCAATAAGAGAAGCCGAAAGTGCCGGAATGACCGCTATCATGAATGGACTGGCAGAGTCAACTGTTCCGGTACTCGGCTCTCTTTATCTGGGAGCTGTTGCCGGGCTGGTTGTCATTATTATGCTGATTGCCAGAATGATGATGCAAACGAAGTCCGCTTCGCCGTCGGGCTGGTTTTTCCTACTGTGTGGATTCCTTTTTCTGGTGCCTGCCGGATTATTTTTGGAAGCCGGATCAATGATTATTGAAGTTTTGACTGCACCCGTTATGTCAGCGGGAGTTGGGGAAGTTGGCGCAAATGTCAGCACGTTTTTGATTTTGAGCGTTGGTTCGGCTTTGATCGTTTTTATTTTTTTGCTCTTGATGTCCGTCCTGCCGTTTTCAAATCGTTCACAACCAAAATGGAGTCCGTTGATTACCGCCATATTAATTGAATTTCTGATAATCGCCGCCGTCATTGTGTTTCAGTTGAGATATTTATGGCTAGCCAAAGCCGGATTGTATGAGTGAGGTTGAAAAATCTATGAAGACAAAAAAGCAAAATCATTTCACATTAAATGGTTCGCCGAACCGCACCGGTTTTTTGATTCGTCCCTTTTTTTATTTCGGTCTCCTGGTTTTGTTAGTGACCGCTTCGGCTTGCAGTACGATCAGACTTCAACGTGATCAATTTACCGAAGATAAAAGGTCAAATTTGCCGCAAAATATGAAATCTGCTCTCGAAGACGCGGATATTGCCAAAGAATCTTCTTGCGTTATTAGCGTTAATGACGACAGCGGAGAGTTCTTTATCGGAAAAGAGCAATTTGGCGAAGCACAACTGACCGAAAAAATTGCTGAGAAAATGAAAGACAAATCGCCGGACAAACGAATCGTTTATATTGAAAGCGCGGTCGGCGTGTCGTATCGAACTATTGTCAAATTACTTCATTCAATTCGGAAAGCCGATATTGATAGAGCCGGATTGGTGGTTTATAGAAAAAAGTACGAAAAACTTGCCGAAAGACCATCTATGTTTGAAGTTAAACTGCCTTCCGACCCAAGAGCAGATGATATTGGAATTGTAAAACCAAATCCGCATACTTTAGTTGTTTTCATTAATAAAACCGGAGCAATGACGTTAAATAACGATTCAATGGGCAATGTCAGCGAGACAGAAACTTTGACGGATAAACTGACCGAAATTTTCAAAGAACGGGAAAATAACGGGGTTTTTCGGGAAGGGACAAATGAAGTAGAAAAAATGGTTTATATAAGGGCTTCACAAAGTTTAAAATACGGCGATTTTGTCAAAGTAGTAGACGCCCTAAAACTCGCGGGTTCACAACCGATTGGATTACAACTAGATGATTTGCCTGATTAAAAAAATGGTAAAGGGTTAATTTTCTTTCATTAACTTTATACTTTTCTTTATTTACCTAAAGCTTTCGTTGATTGCTTCCAAAATCTCCGAACCCGGACAGAGTTCCGCTTCGGTCAATGAATTCAAAGGTTTTTCTGTTGTTTCGATTATATCGTGGAGGTCTTGGCAATCGGGATTCATATACAAAAGCCCGGTTAAAATCTCGTTTTTAGCTTTTGCGCTCAAAACCGCGTTTGTCGCCGGAATTCTGTCCAGAGGATCCCAATCTTTGGCGAGTTTATGGAGTTGAATAATTGAGCCGTCGTGCATTGTCAGATTTTGCGTGCTTCCTTCTTCGTAGCTTGTCTTAATTTCGTGGGCTGACGGCACAAAATCAAAGGTCGAGGTCGCTTCAAGATGTTCGCGGACGTAATCGTAGGATTTGGTCGAACCGACATTGTTGTTAAAAGTTACGCAAGGGCTTATGACGTTGATAAAGGCAAATCCCGGATGACTCATCGCGGCTTTGATTAATGGAATAAGCTGTTCTTTATCGCCCGAAAAACTTTGCGCTACAAATGTTGCGCCGAGTTCGATGGCAAGGCTCGCCAGATCAATTGATTCAAAAAGGTTGATATGTCCTGTTTTATTTTTCGAGCCGTGATCAGCGGTCGCCGAATCTTGTCCTTTGGTTAAACCGTAGCAACCGTTGTTCATCACCAGATAAACCATATTGAGATTTCTTCGGATGACGTGGACGAATTGCCCCATTCCGATCGAAGCCGTATCGCCGTCGCCCGAAACGCCGAAGTAAATCAAATCTTTATTTGCCAAATTCGCGCCCGTCGCGACCGACGGCATTCGACCGTGAACGGAATTGAAACCGTGCGAATTGTTCAGAAAATACGCGGGCGTTTTCGAACTGCAACCGATGCCGGAAAGCTTAGCGACCTTGTGCGGCTCAATATTGAGCTGAAAACAAGCCTCGGCAATCGCCGCACTGATCGAATCGTGACCGCACCCGGCGCACAAAGTCGAAAGCGAGCCTTCATAATAATCAACCGTGTAGCCCAAATCGTTTTTGGGCAAATGCGGATGGCGAAATTTAGGGCGAATGTATGACATATAAATTTAGATATTTAATCAATGATCCTTCCAAGAAATTTTTACTTTTTCATACTGCTCTAATAACAGCTTTGATTGTTTGCTATTTTTACCTAATAGATTACTCAATAAATCAACTCTTTTTACAACTGTTTTATCCTCCGGGTGCGGTCCGTCGACCAGGAAAAGCCAAAACGAAGCTGCTTTTTCATTCGGTAAGGTGTCTAATATTTCCTTTGCATCATTGAGATAATCTTTTACTAATTTGAAAGATGATTCCCGGAACATCCATACGATATCTGCTTCCCATTTGCCATTAATTCCTACCTCAATAGCCTTATTAAGTTTTTCGAGATCGGACACTTCCGAACAATCGAAAAGGTAAGTTATATGCTCATTGCCTTTTGAATATAAAATATGCTCGCCATTTTCATCGTCAAATCCGTATAATTGATTGAATTCATGAAAAGTATTCGGAAAGATATTAAAGAACTCTCTACAATTTTTATTGTCATACAGTTCCGTCAATTTTATAGCTTTTTGTTCCAAGCCATCCTGAACATTGGATGTTTTATCCGGCGGCGCTGAGATTTCTGCGGTAGGCAAATACTTCACAAATAATATTGCCAGAACAAAACAAATTAAAACTATAATTGTGCCTTTCATTCCTTTTACTCCAAATTCGCTTTGATCTGCTTAAAAATAAAATCGGCGGTGATCGGTGCGCCGTCATAATTCAGCACGAAAACGAGTTTTTCGAGAATAACCCGTAACCCTTTCAAACCGTTGCTAAAAGTGCTGATTTTACCACTTGCGGCAATTCTAGCGGAACAAAATAGCTTGCCGAAAAAAGATAATCTTCGCCCGATTCGTCAATCACTCTGATCATATTATGCCGCGCTCCTTTTTCATCGGGCAGAACCCGATAGACTTTCCAAAGCTGCAAAGACGCGGGATAATCGTCGTTTTTTATACAAATCGCAAATTGCGGTTTATCACTCATAATCTTTAATCGAAAAGTCCTTTGATTTTCATTCATTTAATTTAAATCCGATTTTATTTGATTAAAAATAAAATCGGCGGTAATCGGCATCCCGTCATAATTCAAAATCAAAACTCTGTCACAGCAGACTTAAGCCAAAGTCAATTCTTTCCGCAATATTTGGTCAACCACTTTAGGGAGTGTTTCTTGCGATGTTTTAGCTTCTTGCCGAAGTTTTTGAAAAACGTCTTCGGCAATTTGCACCTCGAAAACACGGGTTTGTATTTCAATTTTATCGTCCGAAGCCTCTAAACATTCTGTGAAATCCGCCAAACTGTGGTTGTCCCAAAATTCTCCGGCTTCTGCTTCCGTCGCAAATGAATTCGGTAATTTATTTTTGTTTCCCATAATATTTTCTTTCGCCGTCGTCCATATCGCGGGCTGAAATCGGTAAAATCGCACCGGTTCGTTTGCGAATGTAGAAAACAATCAAATAACGTCCGCCAACCGTCTGCCCTAGCGCGGCATAAACATTTTCGCCCTTGACTTTGCCTCTTGCGACTTTTCTGATAAACGGCTTTGAATCAAACACTTCCTCAACTTCTTCGATTGAAACGCCGTGCTTCGTTTCCAACTTCTCAACGAACTGGTCTTTCCAGATAATTTTCTTAATTATCATTGTGATTATAACACGGATTCTAAGCCAAATTTGTCTTAATCCAATTGAAAATAAAATCAGCAGTGATCGGTGTTCCGTCGTAATTCAACACCGAAACTAATTTTTCGGGATTTATGCCCAATTCGATCATCATTAGACTTTTAAATTGCGCATCGCGGTTTTGTTCGATGACGAAAACCTTTTTGTGCGAATGGACGAAATCTTCAAACGCTGTGCCGAACGGAAAGGCTTTCGGGCGCATTGCGTCGAGGAAAATTCCCTCTTCCTTTAACAATTCGATGGCTTCTTCCGCCGCGAAAACGGAGGTTCCGAAAAATATTACGCCGTTTTCGCAAACGTTTTCTTTCTGCAGAAATTCCGGCGCGGGCACTAATTCTTTAGCGGTGTTCCATTTTGCGGTAAGCCTGTCCATATTGCGCCGGTAAGCGTCGCCGTCTTCGGTATAAACCGCATTTTCATCGCGCGATGTGCCGCGCGTCACATACGCGCCTTTTGTTTCGTGCGTTCCCGGTATCGTTCGATAAGGAATGCCGTCGCCGTCAACGTCTAAATAACGCCCGTATCGTTCGAGTTTATCGAGCGAAGCCGCATCGAGAACTTTGCCGCGATCATATCGCCGCGCGTCGTCCCAGGCTAAAGGCGGCGAAATATGGTCGTTCATTCCCAGATCGAGATCGGTCATAACGATCACGGGCGTTTGCAATTTTTCGGCGAGATCAAAGGATTCCGCCGTCATTTCAAAACATTCTTTGGGCGAAGCGGGAAAAAGCAGCGGATGTTTGGTGTCGCCGTGCGACGCGTATGCGGCTTCGAGAATGTCGGATTGCTGCGTTCTGGTCGGCATTCCGGTCGAAGGTCCGGTGCGCTGTACGTCAATTAAAACCGTCGGGATTTCGGCAAAATAAGCGAGTCCCAAAAATTCATTCATCAGGGAAACGCCCGGACCGCTCGTTGCCGTAAATGAACGCGCACCGTTCCAATTTGCGCCGATGACCATTCCGATTGCGGCGAGTTCGTCTTCCGCCTGCACGATGGCAAAATTTTTCTTGCCCGTTTCTTGATCAATTCTCAGCGATTCGGCGTATTTTGAAAAAGCATCAACAACCGAGGTCGAAGGCGTGATCGGATACCACGCGGCGACCGTAGCACCGCCGTAAATCGCGCCCAGTGCGCACGCCGAATTTCCGTTGAGCATAATCGAATCGCCAAGCAGATCGCGCCGCTCGACGCGAATGATGAGCGGATATTCAAAATTTTCCCGCACATAATCAACGCCTAAGTTTAAGGCTTTGATATTCGGTTCGATTAATTTTTCCTTGCCTTTAAATTGGACTGCCAGAAGACTTTCCAGCACCTCGAACTCGATAGCGAAGAGAGCCGAAAGTGCGCCGACATAAATGATATTCTTAAAAAGCTGGCGATGGCGCGGATCTGTAAAATTGGCGTTGGAAAGCTCCATCAAAGGAATGCCGATGTAATTGATGTCTTCGCGGATATATTTTGAATGAAGCGGTTTGGAACTGTCATAAAGAAAAAATCCGCCCGTCCGCACATCGGCGACATCTTTTGCCAGACTCTGCGGGTTAACGCAAACCATAAAATCAACACCTTCGCGCCTGCCCAAAAAACCTTTTTCGCTCACACGGACTTCATACCACGTCGGAAGACCTTGAATATTCGACGGGAAAATATTCTTCGGCGTAACCGGAATGCCCATCTTAAAAATCGCTTTGGTAAAAAGCGCATTCGCACTCGCCGAACCTGTGCCGTTGACATTGGCAAATCTGATTACAAAATCGTTGGTTTTATTTTCGCTCATCAATAAATTTCAAGGCTTTAAACCTGTCGCATCCCTAATTTCTTCATCAACAATCTGCAAAAATTCCAAAGGCTGAACAATTTTCAATGGTCGAAATTTTTGCCGAAATTGTTTGCTTTCCAAATCATAGCCGCTCATTAAATAAATCAGATCTTTATCTCGCGTAACGATAAAGTCCGCTTCGCACTCGACCGCCAGATTTATATAAGGCTCGTCATTAACGTCGCGCGGAAGCGAGAAAAATTTGGGAACTTTTTTTACGAATTCGGCGATTTTACTGATCGAATTCAGAAACTCTTCGATTCTTTCGTCAGTTAAATTGACAAATCTTTCTTTTATTTTTGGTCTGTTCAGAACGTCTTCTATTTCCGCCAAAACATCTTTGCTGATAAAAAGTTCGATTTTTCTTTTTTCGGCAAGTTTAAAGCATAATCCCGCCGGACTGCCTCGTCTGACTACGGCTTGAAGATAAGTATTGCAATCAAAAACAGCCCGAATTTTAGCGAAAGAACTCATCTGTTTTCTTTAGCCTTTTTTTCTGTGTAATAGTCACGTCTGGCTTGTGTAAAAAGCTCGTCCAACTCATCGTCCGTAATTCCGGATTCTTCAACTTCTTTGTGCAAAGGAGCGAAAATTTCATCAATTGACCGAATTCTTTCTGAATCTTCTTCAATTAATTTTTCGACGTAATCAACAACTTCATAACCAAGCGCGGTTGCACGATTTTTTAACTTTGCTTCCGTTTCAGGCTTTAATGTAATTGTTAAAGTCATAACCCTTTCCTCAGATGAATTTTAACATAATGTCGTCTTAAAAAATCTGTATCATTGACCTCGGCAAATCTGATGACAAAATCATTGGTTTTATTTTCGCTCATTTGAAATGGATTATTTTAACGGAATGAAAATAATTTGGTATTCCCATTCATTCTCGAAACTATATTCGATTAACAATGAAATCTCATCAATCGCTTCGCCAATCGCTAAATCCTGCGGCACGGCAATAATTCCGGGCATTTTTAAACCTTCAGCGACTCGTTTGTTTGCAAAATCAATCATCGTGGCAAAATCGTGTGTCAAAAGCAAACGATTTTCCTCAGCCGCCCAAGCCAAAACTTCCGTATCGTGTTTTTCGATCAGCCCGACATCTTGAACGCGAACCAAATCGAGAGACGGAAACCGACGAAGCAAACCGCGCACAATTCTGCCGTTAAAATCTTCGTCGGAGATAAGTTTCATACAAGTGATCTAAGCCGCTTTGCGCCGTCTGGCTAAAAGTTTTTCGCGAATCTCTTGATGATTAAACCGGGCATCATTTGCCTCGCGCAAGTTTTCGTTTTGTTTCGCTCGTTTCGCTAAATAAGAATCAACTGTTTCACGATTTTGCAGATAATAGCTGATCGCGGCGTAAACTTCCGCTAAGGTCAAAGTGTCGAAATCATAAACGATCTGTTCGGGTGTTGCGCCTTGATTAAATGCCGTAATCACCGAATCGAGCGACACACGAGTTTTGCCGATTCGCAAAATGCCAGCCTTAGTTTTCGTTAAATTTATTTCGTATGTTGATGTAATGCTCATAATAAATTCAATTTTATCACGCTTTGATGTTGGCAAATCTGATCACGAAATCGTCGGTTTTATTTTCGCTCATTCAAAATCGGAAAACCTTTTACGGTTTCAAATCTAATGTTTCTCTAATTTTTTCTTCGACAATCCGCAGAAACTCCAAGGGCTGAACAATTTTTAAGGGGCGGAATTTCTGTCTGAATTTTTTACTTTCGATGTCATAATTCGTCATCAAATCAATCAAATCTTTATCTCGCGTAATGATGTAATCAACTTCGCATTTAACCGCCAGATTGATGTAAATTTCATCATCCACATCACGCGGAAGCGAGAATACCTGCGGAATTTTTCTGACGATTACGGCTGAGTTTTTAATGGAATTCAGAAAACTCTCAATTCTCTCGCCGGTCAAAGTATCAAATCTTTCTCTGATCTGCGGTCGGTTTATAACGTCTTCAATTTCGTCCAAAACTTCTTGGCTGACAAATAGTTCAATAGTTCCTTCTTCGACAAGCCTATAACAATTTCCCGCCGGACTTTGCTCATTTAAGGCGGCTTGCAGAAATGTATTGCAATCGAAAACAACGCGAATTTTCACTTATTTTCTCTAGCCTTTTTCTCAGCGTAAACTTCTCTGCGAGCTTGATAAATCAATCCGTCCAATTCATCTTCAGTCATTCCTTGCTCTTTGAATTCTTGACGAACGGGGGCAAAAATTTCATCGAGAGTTTTTTGTTTATTTAATTCTTTTTCAATTAAATTTTCTACAAAATCGTCAATCTCATATCCCAATGCCACAGCATGATTTTTTAATTTTGCTTCTGTTTCAGGTTTTAATGTAATTGTTAAAGTCATAACTCTTTCCTCAGATGAATTTTAACATAATGTCGTCTTTGAAAATCCGTGCCGTTGACATTGGCAAATCTGATCACAAAATCGTTGGTTTTATTTTCGCTCATTTGAAATAAATTTTAATCTCGAATTCGTTTGGTTTAGCTTTTAATCACAATTATTCCAAAGCAAAACACCACGACCAAATTTAGTTTTTACTGGAATCCATGCTTCACAGATTTCATAAATACGGTCTAAGTCAAGTTCGAGTTGATCACGCGTACAATCGTTAATGTTATTGTAGTGCCAAATAGGAATTCGCTGCACAATATTGGCAATTTCGCTTACCTCTGATTGAAATGATTTATTATACATACAGCCACCAGAATGAAATGGTAATGTCAGCAAAGCAGGCGTTATGAAACCATCGTCGGAATTGAAAAGAAGTCCACCGCAGGGAATCAAAAAACCTTCAACATATCGTTGTTCACAAAGGACTCCATGACATTGTGTTCCGTAAATAATACCGGTTTTATTTTCAATTACGATTGCTATCCAATCTCCTAAAGTTCCATCTGAATCAATATAAACAAATTGTGAGTCTCCTTTATTAATCGAGGTCGCAAGAATTTTCTGGCGATTATAAAACTCACGTATCTGAGTATCAAAATTCATTTAGATTATTTCCCGCAACCTGTATAAGTTTTCGTGACGTTGTAGAAAAATTTCTGCATATCCCAAGCGGCAGTCGGGCATCTTTCGGCGCACAAACCGCAGTGCAGACAAACGTCTTCGTCTTTGACCATAACGCGCGCAGTCGGCAATGTGTCGGAAACGTATAAATCCTGCGTTACATTCAATGCCGGAACTTTTAGTTTTTGGCGCAAAGCGGTTTCGTCCTCTTCGTTTTTCGTGAACGTAATGCACGAAGTCGGGCAGACATCGACACAGGCATCGCATTCGATACATTTCGATTCGGTGAAAACCGTCTGCATATCGCAGT
>CAYUGW010000079.1:0-11047 GCA_964444245.1 uncultured Blastocatellaceae bacterium
AATTTATTCGTTTTTTTTAAGAATTGTTCCCGCGAAAAAGGCGCGAAAGGACGCTAAAGAAAAAATCCGTGCGCTGCCATCTTTCTTTTTTTCGCGCCCTTTTCGCGGGCAACTTTTGTTTTCTTCCTCAAGAAATTCCAATGCCGCTCAGTAATGAGTTAAACTCTTGTAAAAGTTGATTTTGTCACTATCATTATACAAGATTTATCTTTTGGAACACTAAATCTTAAATTGCAAACAAGGGGATTATGACAATTGAGTATATTTTGCTGGGCATCGCTATGCTTTTGCTGGTGAGCATATTCGCAAGTAAAGCGTCAGGACGATTCGGGGTGCCGGCACTGGTGCTTTTCCTAAGCGTCGGGATGCTGGCAGGCTCCGAAGGACCGGGCGGCATTTATTTTGATAACGCTCAGATTGCGCAGTTTCTCGGGGTTATCGCGCTGGTTTACATTCTTTTTGCGGGCGGACTCGACACAAATTGGAAGAGTGTCCGACCGGTCATCGGGCGTGCAGTTACTCTAGCCACTTTCGGAGTCGCGATCACCGCCGGTCTGGTCGGTGTTTTTGCCGCATACGCGCTTGGTTTTTCACTGATCGAAGGCTTGCTGCTCGGCGCAATCGTTTCTTCAACCGATGCCGCCGCCGTGTTCGCCGTTTTGCGCTCGCGCAGCGTCGGCTTAAAAGGCGAACTGAAACCGCTGCTCGAACTGGAATCGGGCAGCAACGATCCGATGGCGGTTTTCCTGACCATCGGACTGACCGGGTTGTTGATGAATCCGGATTCTTCGATCATCTCTCTGATTCCCGATTTTTTTCAGCAGATGATTCTCGGTTCATTGTTCGGCTATGGATTCGGACGCGGAATGCAGTTTGTTTTAAACCGCGCGCGACTTGAATATGAAGGGCTTTATCCGGTGTTGACTCTGGCTCTGGTGGCGCTCGCTTACGGCGCGACCGACGCGGTCGGGGGAAACGGCTTTCTGGCGGTTTATATCGCCGGACTGGTACTTGGCAACAATGATTTTATCCACAAACAGAGTCTGATGCGTTTTCACGACGGAATCGGTTGGCTGATGCAGATCGCGATGTTTTTGACGCTCGGCTTGCTGGTCTTTCCGTCTAATCTGGTTCCGGTGATAGGCACGGGTTTAATTGTCGCCCTGTTTCTGATGCTCGTTGCCCGCCCGGTCAGCGTTTTTCTGACGCTTGCCCGGACTAACATGACGTGGAGAGAAAAATCAATGATCTCCTGGGTCGGATTGCGCGGTGCGGTGCCGATCATTCTCGCGACGTTCCCGCTCATGGCTGGTGTCGCGCAAGCAGAAATGATATTTAATCTCGTCTTTTTTATCGTGCTGACCTCGGTGCTTCTGCAAGGCACGACGCTTCCGCTGGCGGCGCGGCTGTTCGGAGTTGATGCTCCGATGCTGCGGCAGAAACGTTACCCGCTGGAGTTTATCGAAACGGGCAACAACAAGTTTAAGAGCGGCTTGGTGGAAATACCGGTCGCCGCCGAATCACCCGCCGACGGCAAACCTATCGTCGGGCTGGGACTTCCCGAAGACGCTTTAATCGTGTTGATCGGCAGAGGCGATGAATTTGTGATTCCGAACGGCGGAACAATGATTCAAGCGGACGACACACTGCTGGTTTTAGCCGGCGAAAAATCTCTCGAAGAACTCCACTCCCGGGTGGCGGCGGAAGCTGAACTCAAAAAGGAGTGAGGACTTTATATCAAACTATTGTAGAATTCCGTTAGATTGCCGCGATTATATCACTGCAAATTTTCTTCGTCTGCCTGATGTTTTTTCGGTTTTCCATTTAATTATTTGGCTTGAGTTCTCGGCGAAAAATACTCATTTTTCAAAAACGGAAACCCAATGATCGCTCCCGCCAAAAAGAGCGTCACAAAAATTAGACCGAAAATTCTTTCCAACATCTCGTCGGAATTGCCGGTTGAATTCACGACACCGGCTGCTGCCAATACCAAAGACCAAGTTATTACATAGAGTATTAATGCTTTCATAATTTCCTCCTCCCGCTAATTAATGCTGAAATATAAGTTTGTTTCTTCATAAAATCACTCTTTATTAATTTGATTTTCGTGATTTTACTTTTAAAATTGTGACCGACAATTTAATTTGTCGTCACATTAAATTTAACCTTTTGGGGAGCGGCATAAAACGGTGATAATACCCAAAAATGGCAGGTGTTTTCACTTGTTCAAACCGGAATTTTTTATAGCCATTAACTGTGTATCGGAGAATAGGATTGACTGACCCACCACGGCAGAACAGCCACGATGCCCATAAATACGAGCGTCGAAACCAGAAAACCGAGAAGCGTTAATGCAATCTCATTAAAACTGCCGGTCAGATACAACACGCCGACTGCCGCTGCGACTAAAACCCAAGCCAATTTGTAAATTGTTAATATCATTACGAATTACCTCCTTTTTGATAAAAAAATTAATTTGAAATTTTTCCCGAATTATTCTGTTTTATAACCACGATTGTTTTCGATGAGAGTCCAAAGCATCAGCGCATAAACCAGTCCGAGGGCGATAAGACTGAAAACAAACAAACTCAGCGCATTAAAATTGCCGGTAACAACGGATGCGAGAAATAAAAATCCCGTTAAAAACCAGGCTGCCGTATAAATTTTTTTCATAATGATTACTCCATTCGAAAATTTGACAACAAATCTCTTTGACAACTTAAATTTACCTTATAAATAAAGGGCGCGAAACGGTATAAACACGCGAAAGTTTGGGGTGTTTACACTTATTTCAAACAAGAAATTCCGGTGCATAACCCGGGTTTTGCCGCGTGAAAACACTTGTCTGTTTCAGGTATTAACTCTCTTAATTCAGACCGAACAAACCGGTAAAATTAAAATATGCTGAAGACGACGAACTTTGTTGGGCTTTAGCATTTATCAAAAGGCTAAAACACAAGTGATAAGGAGGAGATAAAAAAATGCCGGATTTTGTATCAAGAAAAAAACTGAAAAAAAAGGTTTTAGACAGATGGGAAAACGAAGGCGGAAAACTTTCCGCGGGCGGAAAACAATCGCCCGAAACCAATCCGCCGCCAAAGCGAAAACGTAAGAATGATCGCCAGAGGCAGTTGACGGATGCGGTCTGAGTAATATGGGCTGCTAAACGAAACTCTTCAGAACATTTTAAATCTAAAACAAAACCCCGCCAGCGTGGCTGGCGGGGTAGTCCGAAAATAACGAATTTTCAATTTATTTATACATTCCCTTCTACAGAACAAAAAATCCGTCAAGCCTGTTTTGCCTGTTTCAGATATTGTCCGACCAACACTTCCGGGTAGATTTCACTGTAATTTAATACCTGTGTCGCCCCGACTCTTCTGTTAATATGTTCGCGTTTCAGCTCGTCAGCCGTAACTACGCCGGAGGCGGCAATCAATTCGATAAAACTCTTAATGGTCGCTTCGTGAAAGTTGGCAACTCGTTGAGCCTTGTCTTCAACTACCAACCCTTTCATCAAGCCAATATCCTGAGTGGCAACACCGGTCGGGCAGGTATTTTTATGGCACTGCAGCGCCTGAATACAGCCGGTTGCCAGCATCATCGCCCGCGCGACATTGACCATATCGGCGCCGATCGCAATCAGTCGCGCGATGTGAAATCCATTGAAAACTTTTCCCGAAGCGATGACCCTGATGTCCTTTTTCAAATCGAACCCTTTCAATGTATCTACCGCAAATGAAAGTCCGTCTCTGAGCGGCATTCCGATCGAATCGGCAAATTCGATCGGCGCGGCTCCCGTACCTCCTTCGCCCCCGTCAATTGCGATAAAATCAGGCAAAATGCCTGTTGTTATCATCGCCTGGCAAATCTCAATGAATTCCGCTTTTTTTCCGATACAAATTTTGAAACCGACGGGTTTGCCGCCGGATAATTCACGGAGTTGTTTGGTAAAATGCATTAATCCTTCGGCACTGATAAAAGCCGTATGAGCCGGCGGCGAGTTGACGGTCGTGTGAGGTTTTATATGCCGGATGGCGGCAATTTCTTCGGTGTTTTTGGAAGCCGGAAGAATTCCTCCATGACCGGGTTTAGCTCCCTGTGAAAGTTTTATTTCGATCATCTTCACACTCTCGAGCGCGGCTTTTTGTTGAAAAAGCTCGGGGCTGAATTCCCCGTTTTCCGCCCGGCAGCCGAAATAGCCCGTCCCGATCTGCCAGATCAGATCGCCGCCGTGCTGCAGGTGATACGGGCTGATTCCGCCTTCTCCGGTATTTTGGGCAAAACCTCCGAGTTTTGCACCGGCATTCATAGCTAAAACGGCATTTTTGCTCAAAGAACCGAAACTCATTGCAGAGATGTTTAATCTGCTTGCCAGATACGGTTTCGCGCAGTCCTTTCCGCCGACAAGAACTCTCTGTTCCTGTTCCAGATCATGAGGATTTGCGGCATAGATGGAATGCTCAATCCACTCATAGCCCGCGCGATACACATCCCATTGCGTTCCAAACGGGCTGGTCGAGGTTTCTTTTTTTGCCCGCTGATAGATTACCGAACGAAATAAACGGTTTATCGGTTTTCCTTCGGTATCCGTTTCGACAAAATACTGCATTATCTCGGGTCGAACCTTCTCCAGAAGATACCGGAAATTTCCTATAACTGGAAAGTTTCGGCGAATAGTTTGTTTCTTTTGAATCATATCGAGCAGACCGATTACAATTACCGGTGCGACTAAGATTAAACCCAACAAAAAGTACGGATTGATAAAACCGAGAAGCAATATCAACAGAACTATTACTACGGATGATGTTATAAAAATTTGTTTTACGCTCATATATTATATGCCGGAGGGCTTTTCGCCATTATATCCGAATCAGGATAATTCTAAGATTCATCTCGATCCATTTACAGCGTGAAAACACTTTACTTTAACAAGTGTTTTTACGCTGATTTTCTAAAACGGTATTTGTTTAGAGAGCTATTTCAAAAATAAAATTTATGGTTAAGCAAGCGGTCTCCAGACCGCGGTTTACCGTTATTTTACAAGGGAAACGCGGTCAAAGACCGCTTGCTTAACGGTGGTTTGTATTTTTGAGATGCATTCTAATAAACTCGTCAAAAAAAATACATTTATTCTGACTGTTTACGTTCTACCACGTGCAGGGCGAGTTCGACACGGTTGTTCAAACTTTTCTTATCAAGAATCCGGCTGATATGCCCTTCAATCGTTCGCAAACTCAGGTTCAATTCGGCGGCGATTTCCTTATTGCTCAAACCTCTGGCGACGGCTTCGGCGACGCGCCACTCGGCATCGGTTAATTCTTCGTCGCGAATAAATACGCGTGGTTCGTCTTCTTTTTCGCCGAAAAGCCGCGCCAGATCCGAATGAGTTCGCTCGACGCGGTTTAAAATCGCCTGCACGATGGCGACAAGTTCTTCCGGTTCGAACGGTTTCGTCAGATAAGCGTCAACGCCGGTGCGAAATCCTTGAATTCGGTCGGCGATTTCATCTTTAGCAGTTAAAAACACGATCGGCACGAGCCGCGTGCGGGCGTTCGAACGCAGATTCCGCACTAATTGATAGCCGTCCATTCCCGGCATCCTGATATCCGAGATTATCAAATCCGGCAGAGTTTGCGCGACGATAACTAAAGCTTCCGCGCCGCGCCGCGCGGTTTTCACGTCAAAGCCCTCAGCCCGCAGCGTTTCCGAAACTGCCAGAAGCAATCCGGGGTCATCGTCAACGACCAGCAATCTTTTCGCCATAATTTTCTTTTTCCTCGATTAAATATTTTCCGCAAACGGATTCTTTCCAAACGGGAAGATGCAGCGTAAAGCGGCTGCCGCGCCCGACTTCGGTTTCGACTGAAATGCGCCCGCCCATTTGTTCGATCACATTTTTGCCCAGATAAAGCCCTAATCCGACACCGGACGCATCCGCATCTGCCAAAAAATCTTCGTCGGTCGTCGAATTCGCCCGAACGGGTCGCCCGCGATGAAATTTATTAAACAGAACCGGCAGGTCTTCGGGCGGAATTCCGCGACCGTTATCCTTCACGCTGAGGCGAATAAAATCAACATCTTCTGCGGCGGAAAGCGTAATCAATCCGCCGTCGGGCGTATATTTGATCGCGTTTCCAATCAAATTACTGACGACGCGGCGCAAAGCTTTCGGGTCGGCGCACACTGGCGGAACTTTCCGGGTAGGTTCGAGGCGCAATGTGTGGCGGCGTTTTTCGGCGGCGGTCATCTCCGATTTAACGCACGATTCGATGATTTCGAGCGGCTCGACGCGCTCAAAAGTGAGGCGGAAAACTCCGCCTTCGATGCGCGACAGATCGAGCAGATTCAGCACCAGATCTATCTGCCGGTCGCATTCAACGGAGATTGTTTCCAGATATTCGCGCCGTTTTTCTTCCGGCAGCCCATCGCGCATCAGGAGTCTGGTCAGAGCTTTGATCGTTGTCAGAGGCGTGCGAAGTTCGTGCGAGACGCTCGAGACAAAATCCGATTTCAAAGTGTCGATTTCCTGAAATCTGACGGCTCTTTTTTCCAGACGTTGCGCCATCCGGTTGAAACTCGCTTCAACTTCGCCGATTTCGTCCGCTTCTCCGATCTCAACTCGAACGGAAAAAGTCCGGTCGCCGAATTTATCGGCGGCGGATTTTAACCTGCGCAAACGCTCCTTGGTGTTTTTGGACATTTTTTAAATTATTTTCCAGCCGGATTTTTCCGCAAAATTCCTTTCTTTCAAGTTCAGAGTATAGCAAATCCGTAAGTTTCAATCACAGGGCTAAACACCTGTATTTTTCGCGTGTTTATTCTCACACACTCGGATTAATCGTCTGCATCGCTGCTACATTTCTGCTCCGCGTTCCGGCGGTCAGATTCAATCTCAAACTTCCGTTTTAACAGACAATAAATTCGAGTTTCGTCGAAATTACCCGCCGCATAAAAGAAATTCGGTTTGCGTGAAAACCCCTGTGAAATTCGGGTGATATTACGGTTTTTTTTCGCTTTTAGACTCCTTAAAATAGAGTTAAATGGTAAATAAAACAACAGTTTCAACAAAGGAGGAAGGAAAGAATGAAAGAACAAATGAAAGTAATGATCGGATATGACGGTTCGAAATTCGCCGAAGCCGCGATAAAAGATGTCTATCGCGCCGGACTGCCGCAGAATTCGGAAATTTTGATCGTTTCTGTTTTGGATTTATCGGCAATTAAACCGTCGGTTTCGGAATTTGACTTGTTTTCACTCGCTTCCCGCCGTGCTTCGATGGTCATTGACCGGGCAAAAATATATCACCGGAAGGAAATCGAAAGGGTGAAAAAAGACTCCGCGCAGGCGGCAGAGCGGTTGCGCGCACGCTTTCCCGAATGGAAGATTCGCAGTGAGGTTTTATACGGAAAACCCGCCGACGAGATATTGCGGAAAGCTTCGGAATGGCATCCGGATTTGATTATCGTCGGTTCGCACGGGCGTTCGGCAATCGGACGGTTTTTTCTCGGCAGCGTTTCGCAAAAAATTGCCGAAAAGGCGGAGTGTTCGGTTCGGATAGTGCGGAACAATTCAGCAAAAAGAAGCGCGCCGACCAGTATAAGTGCCGGTGCGGACGGATTGATCGCTGCCGAAAAGCTGACCCGTGCGCTTCGCAGGCGAGTTTGGTCAGAGCAGACGAAATTAAGTCTGATCATCATTGTTGATGATTTTTCGGCAGCGCACCCGTCCACACTCGACCCGAAATCCACCGCCTTGTTTCTGCAACTTGCCGGAGAATTGCGCTCTGCCGGACTTCAGGTTTCGGTTGAAATTAAAGGCGGCGATCCGCAAAACGTTTTGCTCACCGAGTCGGAAAACAGGAAAGCCGATGCGATATTCGTGTCAGCCGCTGCCGGGGACGATGAATCATTTTTGAAAGGGTTGGCGGCGGGTTTGATCACAGACCCGGACTTCACGGTCGAAATCGTGCGCTGACTTTTTTACGCAAAACAGGACGGGAGATATAATGAGGAATTCGATTTTTGCGAGAGGTTAAATTATGGACAAAAGAATGCCTGCGATTTTCTTCGGACACGGCAATCCGCTAAATGCGCTGCTTTAAAACGATTACACGATGCGTTGGTCGCAGATCGGCACGCGCCTTCCGCGAGAACTTTATGAGATTGAATATCCCACTCCGGGAAGCCCCGAACTTGCATTGATGAAAAGGTCAACTGAAAAATTAATTTCACCCTGATTTTTAGTACCATTGCTTCAAAGTAGAAACACAACTCAAATGTGTTGCCGATGTTAACAACTCTCTAATATCAGAAAAATTAGAAAACAGAAGGCACTCGCTGCCGCTCGCTATACTGACTATAAAACAGTTCTTTCGGGAATCGGTTTTCCCGCGTCGGGTTTTCTGCCGATGATTAAAAATCTTTGAAGCAAGGTCAGTTTTTCCTTCGGCTCTTTTGGAATCTCGACGTAATCAATGATTATTTTTTCCTCCGCGCCGTAAATCTTGAAATAATTAAGACGGAAAATCGGGTAATAAATGCCCGGAAGCAAGCCGAAACGCACCGAAACGCGGCGCAGGATTTTTAGCCAGGTTCCCGTATTGATGATGGCGCGCGCCTCTTCTTTGACAAGAAAAGCATCGTGCGTATGTCCGAAAAGATAGACGGCAACTTCCGGATTAAGACCGAAAACTTCGCGGGCGCGGTTTAAATAAATGTTAGTCGCTTCTTCGGTCGGCGCGGATTTAAAGAGCG
Organism: uncultured Blastocatellaceae bacterium; assembly: GCA_964444245.1. GTDB lineage: Bacteria > Acidobacteriota > Blastocatellia > Pyrinomonadales > Pyrinomonadaceae > JAHCHG01. The sequence goes on from CAYUGW010000079.1 coordinate 8,757, forward strand.
GAAAAATCTGCATTCGCCGCAGAGTGCCGCGCACGTCGCGGTAAATAAAATAGAGCGGTATGGCGATAACGAGAATAAAAAACCAGACAATCATACTGATCGTGATCGTCCAGCTCAAAACATCGCCGAAAAGTCCGAGCCAGCGGATAAACGGATTTTCGATCAGATAATTAACATCGAAAATTCCCAAAACCTTTAAAAGCTGCGCAACCAGTGCAAAAACCGTGGCGGTCAAAAGCAGCAAGAAAGGCATAATCAGCCAGCGCAGGAAAAGGTTCATTTCCTGATAAAAATAATTCGAGATAAGCCAATCGGGAATCTGCCGTACGTCAACCGAGCGGATGTCCTTGAGCCAATCGCTGCGCCCGAAAACCGAATATTTACTTGCGCCGCTGACCAGACTTTCGGTGATAAAATAGCCGAGCGGCAGAGCGTGAATATTGCCGTATTCGCTCGCCGCATTATACGGATCGACCTGCTGCCCGTGTTCGATCCAGATTTTTCGTCCGCCGATCTCGCGGATAACGGTTAATGAAATGTCGAGATTTATATTGTAATGTTTGAATTTCTCGATATACCACGGGTCGCAAGCCAGATCGTAATCGTGATTTCCGACCATCAAAGTTATATTTATTTTTTCGCCCGTAATGCGTAACTGCTCGAAAATGCGTTCGTGATATTTGATGATTTCGACCAATTGCTGCGTGCCTTGAACGGATGTGAGTTCCCAAAAACCGAATGTGTCGCCCGCGATGATCAATTCGGTTTCCTTGTCTTTTCCGGCTAATTCGCGGAGAAAAGCGATAAATTCTTCCTCGAAATCGCATTCCATCAGCGAACCGTCGCCGCCAAAATGCAGATCGCTGACAAAATAAAATTCCTTCGGCATAAACTAAAAGGTAAAAGGTAAAAGGTAAAAGGTAAAACGAAGAAGCATTTTAAAACTTCGCAATCCGTTTTTTTTTCCTAGTTTAAATTTATTACTGATGTTACGCATGACTGGAGCGCGAGCGTCCCCGCTTGCATGAGTCCGATAGGACGAAAAAGCGTTTGCATCGAATAAAGTTTATTGCAAGTGCAGTCTTTTTCGCGCTCACGCGCTCATGCAAGCGGGACGCTCGCGCTCCAGTCAATTTTCTTACGTTTTCCCAGTTTAAATTTATTTCTTGTGTATATTCAATTTTCGGGATGTAAATTTATTGAAAACTTTCAAATAAAAAAGTGTCGAATCTCTGTAAGATTCGACGCTTTTCTTTAAATTATTTAATTTTTAACGAGTATTAAATTGTTCGGTAAATTTCTAAATTAATGTGAGGCGCGACATGAGAAATTCGTATTTAGTCGGTAAAACCGACGTTATATTTGTAGCCCATAACGCCAGATGTGGGAACAGTTTAGCGATTTATTTTAAGCCATTGAAAATGGCGACATACATTTTTATGCCGCCATTTTCAATGGCTTTATCAAATTTCTAATCATTTACCCACATCTGGCGATGTGGGCTACAAATATATTACCGTCTTCGACGGCTTATGTCGTGCCTCATGACAATTCACCATTTATTTGATTTCGAGTTCAAACGGCATAATCAGCATCGTTTCGCCGCGTTTCATCTGATCGAAAAGCGAGGCGTAGCGCAGGGCGCGGCGTGCGTCTTCGGGAAGCGTTTCGACGATTGCTTCCTGCGTCGCTTGTTCTCTGGATTTTACCAGAGCGTTGCCGCTGAAAATAGTCTGAAGCAAAGTTTGAGCTTCGGGAAATGCGACTCTTTTGACTTCCTTGTCAGCCGGAATTTGGGCTAGTTCTTTGGCAATCGAGATCGCTTTTTCGAGTCCGCCGAATTCATCGATCAAACCGTTTTGTTTTGCCTGCGTTCCCGTCCAGACGCGACCTTGACCGAGATTGTTTACTTCTTCCGGCGTTTTGTTTCTACCCTGCGCGACCTTCGGAATAAAATCGTCGAAATAGATTATATTCGTCTGGCTTTCCATTTTCTTGCGTTCGTCGTCCGTCCAGTTTTCGGTTTCGCGGAAAATTCCGGCATTTTTGCCGCGCAAGATATATTCGCTCGAAAAACCCATCCAATCGTATAAACCCTTGACGTTCGGTTTGCCCATAAATACGCCGATCGAACCCGTGATCGTATTCGGTTCGGCAACGATTTTATTGGCGTTGCAAGCAATGTAATAACCGCCCGAAGCGGCAACGTCAGCCATCGAAACGACGACCGGTTTTTTCTTTTTCGCTTCTTCGATCGCATTCCACATCAGATCGGACGCGAGAGCCGAACC
>CAYUGW010000080.1:0-10929 GCA_964444245.1 uncultured Blastocatellaceae bacterium
CCGATTACTTGTGGGATATGGAATCCGATTCGGCGAGAAAATATTTTGCCGAAGCATTTAAGGTCGCGCAGGAAAGATTTAAGGAAAAAGGCATCGTCAATACTTCGACCACAAAATTTTTAATTCAAAATGAACCGGATTACCGGTTTGAAGTGATTCGGGCAATTTCCAGACGCGACGCGGAATGGGGAAAAAAGCTGACCGAAGAAGTTTTAAAAAGTTTTGAAGAAGACAAGGAAAAAGATAAACGCGAGCCGCATCAAAAAGAACAGGAATTATCGCAATCGTTTAGATTGGCGATAATGCTTTTGGATTCGAATCCGGCGGCGGCAACCGCAATTTTTCGGCGCTTGATGAATTATCCGATAATCGGCGAATGGTTTTGGGGATTATACCAAATTTCCGTCAAAAATCCGCAGCTTGCCGAACAAATTTATGCCGAACTTCTTACGCGGCAATCTCAATCACCGGTCAGCAGACTTTTAACACTTTCGGCGTTTCCCTTCGGTCGCAATAAAACCGTACAGGTAAATGTATTTTCGAGCGGCACAACTGTACCCAAAAATTTTACTCCTAACACTAATCTGCAAAGACAATTTTTATCGCTTTTGCTCAATCGGATAAATTCGCTGACACCTGAAACTTTGTACCCTTTAGAAACACAAACGATCTCGGAAGCCGGTTATGCTCTGGCAGCTTTAAACGAATTTGCCCCGCTTATCAGCCGAAATTTTCCCGATTTAAATAATGATTTTTTGCGTGCAAGGCAACATTCCGCCTCGTTGATTGATGGCAAAACACAGAAGGGTTTGGATTTTAATAAAGATTTTCAGGAAAGATCGGGTAAAAATTTTGCCGAGCGAATCAAGGAATTAGAAGAAGCCGATTCAAAAGGGATTTTGACGGATTTTTCAATTGTGTCATTAATTCTTGCCGCCAAAACGGAAGACGAATTAAAAATGATCGAACCCTGGCTCGATAAAATAAAAGATAAAACGGTGCGCGAAAAAAGCGTTAATTTCTTTTATTTTCAAAGCGCGAAAATCGCCGTCAAGGAAAAAAGATTAACCGATGCGCGGAGATTTGCCGATAAAGTTCCGCAGATCGAACATCGAGCCGTTTTGTATTTCGATATTGCCGACGAAAAACTGAAAGAACCTTTGACGAAATTTGAAACGCTCGAAATTTTAACAGAAGTTTATAAAACGGCGGAAAAAGCTCCCGACACGGTTGAAAAAGCGCAGGTTCTACTCGGCGTAGCGTTTATGTTTGTGAAAATTGATCGTTTTAATTCGATTGACACACTTTCAAAAGCGATTCACGCGGCAAACAAACTTGAAAACCCGAATCTTTTTACGAGTTTTGTCCAACAGCAGATCGTCGGCGAAACGTTCGGAGTTTTCACGGGTTATGTTGTTCCGGGCTTTGATATAAACCGTACGTTCGAACAAATCAGCAAACAAGATTTTCAGGGCGCGATCTCGCAAGCCGAAGGTTTTACCGACCGGTATCTGCGAACTCTGGCAATTTTGGCAACTGTCAAAGATTGCGAAAAAATCGATCCGAACAAGATTGCCGTGCCGGAAAATTAATTAAGCCGGGAGCGCAGGCAGGCTGCCCATATGCGCCAAGATAAGCCTCTAAGTTGCTGAGAGTATTCTGGTTATTAACTCTCTGCCACGCTCTAATTGGCTTTTTCTGTGCCGCTTTCGCTCTTTCATTTATTTTATTGCTCGGAAGATATTCTCTTTTTTCCAGCTTTTCACTTGACAGATGCACACATCCAACTCTTGCTTGACCATTTTCCATACTCTCCACTCCACTTCTTTGGCTTGTGTGAATTGCCCGCTCCGCCTTGCTATCAGCAGCGCATATAAACTCTTGCCCAATAAATAGACTTCCGATATTTTGCTTCCGAAGCCGCCCGCGCAAATGGTCTATTTCCAAGACGCTTTTCAACCGTTTCACGGGCGATCTCGATTTGCCACCGCAACCGATAGATCTCGGCGATCTCTGAGGCACTGATCTGCTCGGGCGGCAGACTACTCAGCACTATTACTCATTCGGCATATTCCAAAGTTTCTTTTTTCAACCGGATACCGTTTTTTCGCGCTTTCGCAATTTTCCCGGCGACGCACTTGTGCCGCCTTCTCCGCCGGCAAGCGAAAGGCGTGTAAATACAAGATCCGTCCGCTCGCATCCGCTTTGAGTCGCACCCGGCAACTCATCTGATTGCCCGATGTCTGCCATAATTCATCCGCCACCTTTAACGCCTCGCCCGCCTCATCCAACAACGGCAGAATATGCGGCGCAATCCTCACCACGACTGCTCCGCCTTGCTCGATCACATACAAGATGTCTCTGGCTTTGGCACGCGCCGCGATCGGCGATCACCACATCGCCTTCCGCCACTTTATAAAGCTGCAAACTTTCTCCCGTTTTGACATCCGTGATAATCCATTCGACGATGGTTTGCGTTTCCCAATCCCACGCCAGATGTATCCGATAACTCGTCGTTGTTGCCCCGCGCACTTGAACGGTCGAGCCGTCAATTAAAATCCACCGCCGACCCGTCTGCTCCAACACCGCCGGCGGCAGCTTCGGCAACATCTCTTTTAACAAATGCGTCAGCCACACGGCACAGCCGCTTAACCGATCACTCACCGCCTGATCGCTGACGGTTGTTCCGAGCAAGGTTAAAACTCCCGCCGCGCACCCGCAAACTGTAATCCAAACCGCAATACATCAACACGATTTGAAACAATTGCTCGACCGTCTTTATCTTCCGCCCGCGCCGAAACGCTTCTAACTCTTTGGCAGAAGCGATTAAATCCTCTGGAAACGCTTGTAATAAGTCGGCAACAGTGCTATCAAAGGTTTGAAGAGATGAAATTAAGGTTTTTTTGTTTTTGTTCACACTTAAAACTATTAACCTATCTCATCTCTTTTTCATAGTTTACCTGCTTATCTTGGCGCATATGGGCAGCCTGCCTGCGCTCCCGGCATTCCCTTTATTTTTCTCGTTTTTGCCCGAGCTTTTTTGATAAGTTATTTTTTACACATTCCATAACTGTTTTATTTCAGTTTGCAACTGTAATTATTTCAAAACTTTTCGGTTTGCCGAATAAATCCGTTTCAACTTCCTGAACTTCAAATTTTACCTTTTCTCCTTTTTGCAAATTTACACGCGTTTCTTCAATTCCGATTATTTCGGATTTTTCGTCAAAAAAAATGACAAAAACGCTCGCTGACATTTTTTCATAGTTTTGATTTTCAATGATTCCGCGAACTTTGTAAAAAATTACTTTGTATTGCTGAAAATTCCGCGACATATATCCCGTCTCGCCTTTCATTTCCGTTTCCGTAAAAATCAACGAAGGAAACAATTGCTCCGCTGATTTGCTGACCGGTGATGAATTTATCGGCTCTTTTACTTTGACGGATGTGTATTTATCAACGCCGTATAAATTCACCCAAACCGGCACGCTTTGCCCGGGTTTCAAGTATTTTAATTTTGAACCTCCCCAACCCTCTTTGATTTTCACATCGTCTTGATAAAACATCAATGTTATGCTCGGCGAGGAAACGATTGTTTCTCCGATATTGGTTATTTTGCATTTCAGATATTTTTCCCCGAAACTGCCGTTCACTTTTTCGAGAATTTCGACCTTAATATTATTTTTCGGTTCGGGTGTCGGCGTGCGCGGCGGCGGAAAATCCTGATAAGGTGTCGGTGTGGGATACCAGGTTGTATGAGGTTCCGTTTGATAGTAAAAATACACCCCGAACCCGATTATCGTTGCGAAAAGCAAGAAAACCAACCCGAAAATACCGCCTAAAATCATAAACGGATTTGATTGACGGGCGTTTTGCAATTGTCCGTAATTTGTTTGATTTGTTAGCTTGTTTTGATTTGCGGTTTGCGGGTTTTGAAATTCTAAGGTCGCGTCATCGGTATAAGAAATAGTATCTTCGGGATCGAATGAATCGTAATCTTTTAAAGTGCTGCCGTCGTTCAAACAATAGTTTAAATCGTCATCAAATTGGGTTCTGCATCTCGGACAAATTTTCATTTAAGTTTCAACCTTTTAAAAGTTTTTCAATATTTGTCGTTGCTATTGCAGGTATTTTGCAGAATTATCTCAAGTTTCAATCAGTTTCAACCAATTCTGTTTGCTCAAGGAAACCAAAGGAAAATTTTCGGGCGAAACTTCTCCACAAGTTTTTCTCAATAATTGCAAGATTTTCATTTTTTGGTTATTTCAATTTTTGTGCGGGACAACAGAGTTCCGGTTGCAATCGTAAATACAAAATTTTCATTTTGCTTAAATTTCCGACATTCATCAATTTTCTTTCTATCTTCTTCGCTTTTAATACCATTAGGTAGTGGACAAGTTAAAGCAACAGATTCAACAATTAATTCGGAATTATCTTCATTAAATTCATATTTTCCTAACCAATGTGAACCTGAAGTTGTATGCAATATATTTTCAAAATCAGCTAAATCTTCTAAAACAAAACTTGATAATTTATTTCCCTTCTCGTCAAAGAAAATTAATACTTCTTTTTTACGATCTCCATTATTCCCATAATAATTTTCGATCATAATTGTCCTTTTTCCATCATCTGTAATCAATAAGGTTTCGGGCAATTCGGAAAGTGATTTTTTCCAGATAATTTTGTTTTTGTTTTTCAAAACTGCCTTTTTGTCAGGCGTTACCTTAATAACATAATTTCTGTTTTTTGAAAAATATTCGGTAGTTTGAAATTTACTAAAAGTGTCTGCCTTGACAGGTAATTCCGACAGAGAAAAAAGCCAAATAATCAGAAAACAAAAATATTTGATTCGCATAAATTAAACCTCAACAATTGTCGGAATAATCACGGGTTTTGTGCCGGTTTCCTTTTGGATGAATCTTTTCAGATGAATGCGGATATTTTCCTTTGCCGCATTCGGATCGCGAAAATCCTCGATCTTCATTTTTTCGACCGCTTCGGTGATCGTGTCTCTGGCGTTTTGCATCAGACCGTTGAGCGGATCGAAACCGGCAACGCCCTGAATTTCGATCTGCGGTTTTGATTTTAACTGTTTAGTGTCTTTATCAATCGTAACGACAAACGAGATCATTCCGCTGAAACCGAGTTTCTTGCGTTCGCGCACGGTTTCGTAATCAATCTCGTCAAAACCGCCGTCTTCGATAAATGTTTTGCCGATGTCGTGGTGTTCGATGATCGTCGCCCGCGTCCCGTCGAGTTCCAAAACATCCCCGTTTTCGATCAAAATAATATTGTTATTGTCATAACCCGCGACATGATGTTTGACGTATTCCTTATGCCGGAAAAGCATACGGTATTCGCCGTGAATCGGCACGAGAAATTTCGGTTGAGCGGTTTCGGTCATAATTTTGATGTCTTCCTGCGAAGCGTGTCCCGAAACGTGAATCAAGCGGCGTTTTTCTTCGATGATATTCGCGCCGCGTTTATAAATGCTTCCAATTAAACGGGAAATCGCTTTTTCGTTGCCGGGAATAATTCTCGATGAAAGTATGACCGTATCGCCTTCTTCGATCTGCATGCCCTTATAACTCCCCGTTGCCAGATTCCAAAGTGCCGCACGCGATTCGCCCTGCGAACCCGTCACCAGATAAACGATTTCGTCATTAGGCAAACTGCGCGATTCGCCCAAACCGACGAGCAGATCTTCGGGAATATCGAAAATCCCGAGTTCGTCGGCGATCTCGACATTTTTCTGCATTGAGCGACCGAGAACGCAGACACGTCTTCCGAATTCGCGGGCGACATCGAAAACGATTTGCAGGCGATGCATCGAAGAAGAAAAGGTCGAAACAAAAATTCGCCCGGTCGTTTCTTCAAAAATTTCTTCAAAAGCCGGAATGACGGCTGTCTCGGACGGCGTTCTGCCCGCAACAGTCGCGTTGGTCGAATCAGCCAAAAGAGCCAAAACTCCTTCGTCGCCGTATTTTTTTAGAGTTTTTAAATCGTACGGTTTTCCGATCACGGGTGAGTCGTCAATCTTGTAATCGCCCGTATGAATCAAAGTTCCGACCGGAGTTTTGATCGCCAAGGAAAAACAATCTATCAGTGAATGCGAGGCGTGGATAAATTCGATCTTAAAACTGCCGATTTCGGCAATATCATTCGGCTCGACGCGATGAATCAGCGTGCTTTCCAGAAGATCGTGTTCTTCGAGCTTTTTATCGCAAAGAGCGGCGGTAAAGCGCGAAGTGTAAACAGGTAAATTGAACTTTTTCAAGAAATACGGCAGCGCACCGATGTGATCTTCGTGTCCGTGCGTTAAAACCAGAGCGGTCAGATCGTCTTGATAAGCATCCAGAAAATCGAAATTCGGAATCGAAATATCAACGCCGTACGGCTTTTCTTCGGGAAAACCCATTCCCGCATCAACTATTATCATTTCGTCGCGGTAGCGGATGCCCATACAATTCATCCCGAACTCGCCGATTCCGCCCAGAGGTATTATTTCTATTTTATTCACTTTTTTTTCCCTTCTTCCAAGTTGAAAATTAACTAATAAGTGTAACATATTCAAGGCTTTCTTGTTTAACCGGATTTCAAACTTGACTAAAAAAACCTGAATTTGTTAATCTTTTCCTGACAATTTAATAGGGGAGTAGATAGCCCGAAAGGGTTTGATGCAATCGTCATTACAACTGTTTTTTCGTCGGAAACAGTTCGGTGCATCGAAGAAAATATCGAGACCTTTTGCGACACAAACATTTGAAGTCGCAAGAGGTTTTTTCCTTTTGCGAAATAATAATTTTTTTTTTACAAAAGGAGCTGTTCTATTTATGAGTTTATTTCCGTTTGCCGAATACTGGTGGTTTTATCTGGCATTTACCGCATTTGTCCTGATTTTGCTGTCGCTCGACCTCGGCGTTTTTCACCGCAAGGCACACGCCGTTTCATTTAAAGAAGCAACCGTTTGGAGCATTATCTGGATTTCTCTCGCATTGGTTTTCAATTATTTGCTTTACCGCTTCGCGCTCTGGAAATTTCCGCAGGACGAGCGTCTGATGAGTTTGCCGGATTTTAATCCCGAACTTGCCGCATGGACTGTTTCGCTCGAATTTCTGACCGGGTACATTGTCGAAAAATCGCTCTCGGTTGATAATATTTTTATCTTTGTTCTGGTTTTCGCCTATTTTGCGATTCCGACCAAATATCAGCACCGCGTGCTGTTTTTCGGCATCATCGGCGCACTTGTTTTCCGCGCTATCTTTATCGCGATGGGTTCGGTGCTGATGCAGTTTCACTGGGTTATTTACCTGTTCGGCGGATTTTTAATCATCACGGGACTCAAAATGATGTTTATGCCGGAAAAGGAAATCGATCCCGAAAAGAATTTTCTGATCCGGCTTTTCAAGCGGTTTATGCCCGTTACTAACTCACTCGAAGGGCAAAACTTTTTTGTAAAAAAGAACAACGTCCGGTTTGCCACGCCGCTTTTTATCGCACTTTTGTTTTTGGAATTGACCGATATAATTTTCGCCGTTGATTCCGTTCCGGCGATTTTTGCTTTAACGAATGAACCGCTGATCGTTTTTACGTCGAATATTTTCGCCATTCTCGGCTTGCGCTCGCTTTATTTTATGCTCGCCGGGGCGATTGATAAATTTTATCTTTTGAAATACGGGTTGTCGGTTATTCTGGTTTTTGTCGGTTTAAAGATGGTCTGGCTCAATGATCTGTTCGGCGGTAAATTTCCGATTTCTTATTCGCTCGGAATTATTCTCGGAATTTTGGGAATCTCGATCGTCTTATCATTGATTTTTCCGAAAAAAGATTCGGTCACATTGGAATAAAAAAAACCCCCCGCGAATTTTGTCAGGCAAGGAAATTTCAACATTTCCTTGCCTTTTTATTTACAAAAATAAAAAATTCAGTTAAGAAAGCCGCTCTCAAGACCGCGTTTTCCCTGTAAATTAACGGTGAATCGCGGTCTTGAGAGCGGCTTTCTTAACGGTGGTTTGTGAAACGTGGTCAAAGACCGCTGGCTTAACGAAAAAAATTGTTTTTTGAGCTAACCTCTAAATATTTTCCGGTAAATAATGTAGAATAAAAAAACATTTCTGAAATTATTATGAAAAATCTTTTTTTTATTCCGTTATTTTGTTTGTTTTTTTCAATAAATCTGACCGGACAGGAACCTCCTCCATTACCGGAAGATATTATTGAAATTGAAACACGGCTCGTCAGCGTGCCGGTGATGATCAGCGACCGCAACGGACGTTTTGTTTCGGGATTGAAAGAGCAGGATTTTACGATTTTTCAAGACGGCGTGCAGCAAGAAATCGCATTTTTCGGCGACGGTTCGGAGCCGATCAATGTTGCACTTCTGCTCGATACGAGTTACAGCACATCGGAAGTTTTGGATAAAATAAAAACCGCCGCTATTGATTTTGTCAAATTGCTGAAAAAAGACGACCGGACGACAATTATAAGTTTTGATACGGACGTTAAAATTTTAAGCGGACTTACTTCTGACCGAAACGATTTGACCCGAGCGATAAATGCGGCAACAGTAGAAAATGTCAGCGGAACGGTGATGCGAAAAACGGTAAATGATGTACTCGATTCGCTGTTTGCCGAAGTAAACGGGCGCAAGGCGGTTATTCTGCTGACCGACGGCAAGGATTTCGGCAGCCGAATTTCCGAACAGGAATTGCTTTATAATTTGGAAGAATCCGACGTTTTGGTTTATTCGATCTTTTATTCGACCGAACTCGAAAAATATAATCGACTCGATCCGGCAACAATTAACAGCCGGATGACGAAAAATGTTCCCGGCGCAGGCGTGCAGCGCAGCGAAGCAACTCTCAGAAGAATCGAACGGATAAAAAAGCAAAACCTGGAAGCGACCGAATATCTACAGAAAATGTCGGATTTAACCGCCGGACGGTTTTACGAACGCACTGTCACCGATTTAAGAGAAACTTTCAAAATAATTGTTGACGAACTCAGAAATCAATATCGCATCGGATTTTACCCGCCTGTCGATGAAACCAAAGGAAAAGTTCATCAACTGAAAGTAAATGTGACGCGGAAAAATGTCGTTGTCCGGGCGCGGAAAACTTATCGTTCCAGATAAGTAGGAATTCCAAAATAAATTTTCGGCTTCGGGAAGTTTTTTAGTTAATAACACAATCACGTTTGTTTTTAACTAAAAAAAACCTCATCAATTCTTTACATACTCGCCGCAATATATTATTTTCTTAACTTGCATCCTCTGAAAATCTCTTCAAACAAATCTGTTGTAGAATTTTTCAAAAATTAAATAAACTTTATGAATGTACAAATTATTAAACTTGTAGTAATTGCGTTTTTCGTGTTGCCGGTCTTGTTATTTTCCAACAAATTTTTCCCCGAAACGGTTGTCGAAGGAAACACCGGCGGAGCTGCCCCGTCAATTCCGACAAATCTGACCGCAACGGATAATATGTATCACGATAAGATCGGTCTTCATTGGGATACGATCAAGGGTGCGACCACTTATCGGATTTTCCGCAGTTCTACAAATAATTCGTCCAATGCAACAGATGTCGGAACGACAGCGGTAAATTATTTTTTCGATCCGACCGTCGAAGCCGGACAAACTTATTTTTTCTGGGTTCGCGCCGAAAACGGCTCGGCAATCAGCGGTTTTAGTTTATCGGCTCAAGGTTTGCGCGGCATCGGAAGTTTTGTTCCCGGGGCTTTTAGTTTATTAGAACCGCCGGTTGCACCTGCCGGCAATGAGATGACCGCCGCCAAAGCAACGCTCGGAAAAACACTTTTTTGGGATGAACAGCTGTCCTCGACAAGAACCGTTTCGTGCGGAACTTGCCATCAATCAAACGCCGGCGGCTCTGATCCGAGAACGCGTTTAACTCCTGTCGGATCAATAAATCCCGGACCGGACGGCACTTTTAATACGCCCGACGATATTTTCGGCTCGCAGGGCGTTCCGAGCAATAATGCCGACGGAACTTATAATTTTTCAAATGTGTTCGGAATGAGAAATCAAGTTACGCCGCGCAAAGCACCGTCATATTTGAATGCCGGATATTCGCCCAACGGCTTGTTTTGGGACGGTCGCGCGTCCGATACGTTTCGCGATCCATTAACAAACGCCATTATTTTACCTAGCGGCGCATCGCTCGAAAGTCAGGTTTTGGGTCCGCCCGTCAATGCCTTTGAAATGTCGCACGCGGGCAGAGATTGGAGCGATATTGCCGGTAGAATCGCGGCTTCAAAACCGTTGGCACTTGCCGCCGAGGTTCAGCCGTCTTTAAGAAATTGGATTGACGGCAGAACATATCCGCAATTATTCGAAGAAGCCTTCGGCACGGCGGAAGTTACTCCGGCGCGAATTGCGATGGCGATTGCGACGCACGAAAGAACTCTTTTTACCGATCAAACTCCGCTCGACCGGGCAATTACACAGCTCGAACCGCTGACAAGCAATGAGGAAATCGGGCAACAGCTTTTTGTACAACTGCAATGCAATGTCTGTCATGACGGCGCGCTTTTGACCGATCAGATTTTTCATAATATCGGTGTCCGTCCGCAAAGCGAAGATTCCGGTAGATTTGCCGTGACGAATATCGAGGAAGACCGTGCGAAATTTAAAACTCCGCCGCTCAGAAACGGCGAACTGCATGCGCCTTTTATGCACAACGGACGCTTTGCAACGATGGAAGAAGTTGTCGAATTTTATAATCGCGGCGGAGATTTCGATGCCCCGAATATCGATCCCGTACTTATCCGTCCGCTTGGTCTGGCTAAAGAACAAATAGACAGTCTGGCAGCATTTATGAAACGCCCGATGACTGATGAACGCGTCAGAAATGAATTGCCGCCGTTTGATAAACCGACGCTTTATTCGGAATCGGTCAGAGTTCCGCAAAT
>CAYUGW010000081.1:0-10920 GCA_964444245.1 uncultured Blastocatellaceae bacterium
CGATAAATCGTTGGGCTATTAACGAGAAGTCCCTCCGGGACAAAACATTTCCGGCAACACACAATATTAGGACACTACCGGCGGTTCTGAACTGTTGAGCAATTATTACTACTTACTGCACGGCTCTAGCAGTCTGTTTTACGAAAACGCAATTTATTCCCGTTCTGAGTATTAAATATGAAATTGATACGAATATCGCTGTATTATTTTGAAAATCAACCGACAATTCGGGAAATCAGGGCGAACTAACTCTTTCGACGGCAATTACGCCCGGAACTCTTTCGACCGAACCGATTACCTTATCGAGGTGTTTTTTATCGAAAACCTCGATTGTAATTTCGATCAACCCCTTGTCATCGTTTGAAACCTCAGCCCGCGCATCACGAATTCCCGTTTTGATATCGGCAATAGCATTGGTAATTCCGGCAAGCATTCCCGTTCTGTTTTCGGTCGTCGCCAGGAGTTTTACGGACTGAATTTCGTCTTTTTCGGTTTTTGCCCATTCGACATCAACAATCCGATCCCGGTTGACCATCAATGATTTGACGTTTTTACAGCGTTTGCCGTGAACGACAATTCCTTTTCCGAGCGAAATATAGCCGATTATTTCTTCACCGCGAAGCGGTTCGCAGCAACGTGCGCGGGTGGTTAAAAGATTGTCCACACCGGCAACCACGATTGCGTCCTCGCCCAAACCGATGAATTTTTTTACGGCTTTGACGCTGCTTTGCAGACGCGTTTCCTTTTTCTTTTCAGGATCGAGTTCGGCAAATTTTTCCGCACCCAAAAACTTATTTAAAACATTGCGCGGCAGAGTTTTACCGTATCCGATCGAAGCCAACAGGTCTTCCGGTCTGCCCAAACCGTATTCATTGGCGATGCGCTTCATCTCCGTTTCATTATTAATCAATTTTTTCGGAGATACGCCGAATTTATCGGCTTCTTTTTCGAGCAATTTGCGACCGATTTCGATTGATTCGGTACGCTGCTGCTCGGAAATAAAATGCCGTATGCGGTTTCTTGCCCGCGAAGTTACGACATAATTGAGCCAATCACGCGAGGGTTTCGAATTTGAAGTCGTTAAAATCTCGACGACATCGCCGTTTTGAAGTTCCGTTCTGAGCTGAACGATTCGACCGTTGATTTTCGCGCCCGTGCAGGTATCGCCGACTTCCGAGTGAATGGCGTAGGCAAAATCTATCGGAGTTGCGCCGCGCGGGAGTTGAATAACCTTTCCCATCGGCGTAAAAGCATAAACATCCTTCGGGTACAGATCGAGTTTCAAAGATTCGATAAAATCTTCGGAATCTTCGCTGTTATTTGTATTTTCAACTAATGGGAGCAGAAGTTTTTCGACCGTTTTACGCAATTCGTCTAAACTTTCGTCTTCTTCCTGCTTGCCGAGTTTCTTTTCCTTATACTTCCAATGCGCCGCCACACCTTCTTCGGCAATATGGTGCATTTCTTCGGTTCTGATTTGAACTTCAAAAGCCTGCCCCTTATCGCCGATTACGGAAGTATGCAGCGATTGATACAGGTTATCGCGCGGAATGGCGATCCAATCCTTAAATCTTTCCGGAACGGGTGTCCATAGATCGTGTATGACACTTAAAGAAACATAGCAATTTTTTTTCTCATTCGTTGTAATTATTCGCGCGGCGATCAAGTCATAGACCTGATCTATTGTAAGTTTTCGTTTTTTGAGTTTTTTCCAGAGCGAAAACAGACGTTTGACACGACCTTCGATTGCGACATACGGAACGTCATTTTCTTTTAATTTCTCTCTGATCGTCGTTTTAATTTTTTCGAGCGCGGCTTCGAGTTCCGGGCGACGTGCCTCGACCTCGACCGATAATTTTTTATATTCCTGCGGATGCAAGTTTTGAAAGGATAAATCTTCGAGTTCGCTGCGAAGTTTTCCCATTCCCAGACGATGGGCGATCGGCGCGTAAATATCGAGTGTTTCCTGCGAAATACGAGCGCGTTTTTCGGGTTTTAAGAACTGCATCGTCCGCATATTATGAAGCCGGTCGGCGAGTTTGATCAAAACGACGCGAACATCCGTAATCATTGCCAAAACCATCTTGCGTACGTTTTCCGCCTGCTGTCTTTCCTTTGAAAGATTGCTGATATGCGCGATTTTTGTTAAACCGTCAACCAGTCTTGTAATTTCATCGCCGAAATATTCCCGGATCGTGTCGAGATCAACCAGTGTGTCTTCGACAACATCGTGCAGAAGTCCGGTCGAAACGCTGACTTCATCAAGCCGCATATCTGCAAGAATATCTGCAACCGCAATCGGATGAACAAGATACGGTTCGCCGGAGGCGCGTTTTTGTCCGCGGTGATGCAGGGCAGAAAACATATACGCCCGCCGGATCAAATCAATGTCCGCTTCGGGGCGATTTTTTTCTACTTTTTCGATTACATCTTCAATGCGAATCATATCTACAAAATTTTACAAAAATTTTTACTTTTTCAAAAACCTCGTTTTCTTTCGATCCGATCTGAAAGTTTTACAAACTTAAAAGGAAAAAAGGTGATACCTAATTATTATTGTAATCAAGTATCACCTTTCTTAACAGTATTTTTTCAGAATTATCTGACGTTAGCAGCTTCGGCAGCAGCTTTTTTGCGAGCTTCCTGTTCAGCCACAATTTTCTTTTCCAATTCATTAAGAGCCGTAAATTTATCTCTGGCTTCTTCAGCTTTCGTTTTAAAGGCTTCTCTTTCTTCTGTTCTACCTTCCATTTCAGCTAAACGCATATGTTGGACCAGCGCGTTTGCTTTGTATGACCAGGCTGATTGAAACTTCTTGTCTAAATCCGCAAGTTGAACCAGTTCCAGATCGGAGAGCGGTTTAAGATCGATACTTTCCGGATTTTTTATCCTCTCCGGTTCTAACGCGATAGCTCTGTCAACTAATTCCGTGCCTCTGGCAATACATTGCTTCAAATTTTCAAAAACCTTTTCATCTTCCGGTTTTGTGAACTGAAACGATGCTATTCCGTCTTTTTCAACTGTTTTCTTGACAGGCTCGACATTAGAAATATCATTGGCGCACGTTATTTGTTTTGAAGCCAGCGAGGTTAAAGCCTCGGCACGTTGATCGTCAGGTACGTTTTGGTCATTTGTCCGATCCGTTACCCATTTTTCGGCTTCTTCCTTTCTGTTAAGGTTTTCCAAAAGATTGGCGATAGCCTTAAACGAACTGTTATCAGTAACATCTCTTGCTAAAACCTTTTTATATTCCGCGATCGCCGCTTCGGCTAATGGAACATTTTGACGATCACCAATGTATCGTGAATGCAGGGTTCTGGCTAAGAAAAGCTGCGCCATTTTGCCTTCAAGCATGGTACCTTCAGGATCGCGTTCAACGGCATCCCGAAATAGCTGTTCCGCCTGATCGAATTTTCTTGCTTTGTATGCTTCCGCCCCGTCAACCAAATACTTTCTGGCAATAATTTGATTATAGTAAGAGCAATTTGCTCCGATAATAACTGTAAATAGTATAAAGACTAAAGTCCCTAAACGAGAAAATCTCATTTTTTGTCTCCAAATTACCGCTGAAATAACAAAAACTATAATTTTTACGGTTTATAGTTTTTGTTATTTTCCAGCTGAATTATTGTTGTAAATCATCAATTTGCAACCCGATCGGCTGCGCTCCGGCTACTTTAGCCGCGTCTATCACCTTAACCACATCGCCGTATCTTACAGAACGCGGAGATTTTATAAAAATAGTTTTTTCTACCTCGTTGGTTCCGTCACGAAATACACCGTTTGCTTCTCTTTCTTTGAAAATCCGTGCCAATTCTTGAGATAAAACCTCTGGATTGGAAACATCGCCGAAAGGATCATTATTTAAGGTTAGTTTCATATCCGCTTTATTGATAGCAACTACCAAGGTATTCGGATTCGGCTTGGCAACGGTTGTATCTTCGGGTTTCGGCTCCGCCGGAACTTTCGCTTCAAACCTGCTCGGTTTAAGCGGAGTGATAACCATAAAGATAATCAATAATACCAGCAAAACATCAATTAAAGGTGTTACATTAATACTAGGTACGGCTTCTCCAGATGATGAGCTGCCTGTTGACATTCCCATAATTCGTTACTCCTACAACTTTATAAAAAAACAAAGTTGATAATCATTATTGTGCGGCTGCCGGTGCTGCCGGTGCTGTATCGCCGCCTTTTTTCTTATCGGCGACCAAACCTATTCGATCTATGTCTTGTTTGCGAATTGTATCAATTGCTTCAACGACTCTGCCGTAATCCACTTCAATTCCGCTTTTTATATAAACAATTCTTTTATCCGGGGGTTTATCCTTCATCAAGGTTTGGATTTTCTCACCCAAAACATCTAATGGAAAGGGATCTTTCCCTATATAAAAGTTACTGTTGTCAGGTATTGCAATAACTATCGAAGTATCTTTTGCAATATCTCCGTCTTCATCCGGACTTATCATATCTCTCGGAAGATTTACCGAAACTCCCTGTTGAAGCAAAGGCGTGACGATCATAAAAATGATCAAAAGCACGAGCATTACGTCAACCATCGGAGTTACGTTAATATCCGAATTATATTCATCGGTTCCGCCGACTGCCATTCCCATAGCAAATTTTCTCCCTTCTTAAAATTTCTAAGATTTATGATTTATTGCTTAGTTTAATTGCTTTGTTTTTTGTCTGATAAAGTAATCAACCAATTCGGAAGCGGAATTTTCCATTTCGATACTGAAACTGGTTACTTTATTAGTGAAATAGTTAAACAACCAAACACCCGGAACTGCTACACCGATACCGAACGCCGTAGCTACCAGAGCCTCGGCAATTGATCCGCCGACCGCGCCGATACCGGCTGTTTCATTAGCTCTCAAAGCATTAAAAGCACCGATAATACCGACAACCGTTCCGAACAATCCGACGAACGGAGCTGTCGAACCGACTGTTGCCAAACCGGAGAGACCGCGTTTAAGTTCCGCAGTTTTAACAGCAATAGCGCGTTGCAGAGCGCGTTTCGATGCTTCCATTTCGTCACCCGAAATTTCGGCATTACCCTGATGCGCGGCAAATTCTTTTAAACCGGATGAAACGACCATCGCCAGATGCGAATCTTTGTGCTTATCGCTGATATTGATAGCTTCGTCAATATTGCTGTTTTTCAAAGCTTGAGCTACTTTCGGAGCATATTGGCGCGACTGCTGTTTGGCTTTGTTGTAAGTCATATAGCGTTCGATCCCGACAGCAATCAAATAAATTGATTGCAGCAAAAGCACGATAATAACCACCCAGCCCGGAATCGTTAAACTTTGTACGATTTCGTAAAATCCGAACGGATTGTCGCCGGCTGCTGCAAAGAATAAGCCGAAAAGGCTAACTAAAAAAGTCATGAATTTTTCCTCCAAAGAAATCAGTAAATTTTATTATTGCAAAACCTTATTGTGTTGCGAGAAACAGCTCAAATTAACTGTTTCTCACAACTATATTTATTAATGTTTCAATTATTAATTCAAACGATTAATTGAAAACGTACGTTATTACGCCGGAAACTTTCACGGGTTGTCCTGAAAGTTGGGTCGGTCTGAATTTCGCCCGACGCGCTGCTCCCGCTGCGGCTGAACGCAATAAAGGATGACCGTTGACGGCATTTGCCGAAACCACATTTCCGTTTTCGTCAATCAATACCTGAACACTAACCGAACCTTTCGCGCCGACGGCTTTTGCAGCAGCCGGATACGGCGGTGCAGGTAAGCTGACCGCTTTACCGTTGACAACACCTCCCGAAATTGTTTTCGGTGGAGCTTTTTTGGGCGGCGGCGGCGGCGGCGGCGGCTCGGCTTCAGTATTTCTTTCCGGCGGCGGTTCTGATTTTACAGTAAGTCCGGGACCGGTACCTTCACCTGTTCGGGTTGTCCCGGATGGCGCACCTGTCGCAGTTACATTTCTGTCACCTTGCTTGGTAATTACCCCGAGCCGACGCTCTAGCGCATCAGTTTTAGCAGTATTAACTTGTGGCGGAACAGCCGGAGATTCCATAATATTCTTGATAATCTCTTTCCGAATGTCCACGTTAGTATCTGTTTTTTCAACGACCTGCTTTTCCGGTTCGTTTTCCGGTTTCGGCGGCGGCGGCGGTTCGTCTTCAGGAACCGGAACTGGTGCAACCAGCGTGGATAATTCCAAATCGCTGCCGCCCATTCCGTAATCTTTTGCAAAAAGACTATACAGCCAACCTCCGAGCAGTAAAGAAATCATCAAAATTGAAGTGGTCAGCATAAAACCGCTACGTCTGGTATTTTCTTTTGCCGTACTTTTTGATTCAACTAATTGATCTAACATTTTTTTATTTTCCTCCCTATTACCGGTGCCATTTTAGGTCAAGGGTTACGAAACCATTATTATTGCTTTGATGATATAAATTAAACCCCAAGTTGTAATCATTAAATACAGAACAACCCGATTTCACTTGAAAACTACAACATTCTATACATTTTAACTTCTTAATCATTCAGCGCGGGATAAACAGACTTCTGCCGATCTTTTATACAAAAGTTCTACCTGATCCGAACTGCCGTTAGAAGCAAAACGAATAAAGATACAAATTATTTAATTGACCAGCAACGATTTGAAGTCTAAAGTTTTACACCGAGAAAGTCAAGAAATAATTGCCTTTTTTTTCCGAATTTTCAAATTTTATTTACGAAATTTAACTAAAAATTTTCTTAAAAGATAATTTCCGAATGCGAAATTATCTTAGCAAAGACACTAGCAAAGGAGATCGGATAAAAATCAACTTCTGGCAATCGGTCGGCGTGTTACAGAACGCCTTGAAGCGGACGCGAGTTTTTCCTTTTTGGCTGCATCCATCTGTTTCATTTGAGCCGCACCGAGTTTACTCTGCCACCAAATCGCAATCGGGCTGGCAATAACAACTGTGGAATATGTTCCGGCAATCACTCCGACCAGTAGCGCGAGTGAAAATCCGCGCAAAACTTCGCCGCCGAAAATCACCAAAGCCAGCACGGTCATAAAAACCAAACCGCTGGTTACGATTGTGCGCGACATTGTTTGATTGATCGAAAGATTAGTTACATCATAGAGCGACAAATCACGTTTTAAGGTCAGATTTTCACGAATTCGGTCGAAAATTACGATTGAATCATTTACCGAATAACCGACCAGCGTCAAAAGCGCAGCAAGAACCGTCAGACTGATTTCCCATTGAAAAATCGTAAAAAATGCCAGAGTAACTAAAACGTCGTGGATAACGGCGACGACCGCACCGGCGGCATACGTCCAATCATAACGAAACGCAATAAACAAAAGAATTCCGACCATTCCCAAGACTGTGGCAATAAGTGCCTGATTTCTTAACTGCTCGCCCGCAATCGGACCGACATAATCAGTTCCGACAATTTTATAAACAGCTTCCGGGTCTTGATCCAGCGCCAATTCCGGGGCGGCTTCTTTACCGAAAGTGTTCAGAGCGGTAACAACTCTCTGCCGTCCGGTAATTGCTGTTCCGGCGGTTTGACCTGGCGTATTTGCAGTCGTCTGAGGATCAGCGACGGTATTTGCAGATGGAGGAACAGCGGCGGTATTCGCGGCTGAATTGGCATTGGCATCGGAAGCGGTATTCGCGTTCGATTGTAAGGGAGTATCGGCGGGATTTTGTTGGCTTATATTTTCCTCGCCTTCAAACAACGGAACTTTGATTAAAACCTCGTCAACATTATCGGTCGAAGCCTGAATCACCGCATCGGTCGGGCTTATGCCGGCAGTGGATAGTGCCGCGCGAATCTGGTCTTCATTCGGTTTTTCCCCCTTAAACTTTGCGATAATTACAGTTCCGCCCTTGAAATCAACTCCCAGATTAAAGGCATCGGTTCCGCCGGGTGTTGAATCACGAACTACGGCGGAAAACAATCCCGCCAGCAGAAGCAATATTGAAACTCCGATTAAAGGACGGCGAAGTCCCATCCAATTAACATCAATTTTGGTAAATAAATCAAACATTTTTTATAATTGCGATCTTCGATTTGCGATTTTTTACTTTTTATTCGATCTTGAGTTTTCCGAAAATAATTTAAATTATTTCAAAGGCAAAATTCTCTGGAAAAATCTTGAAATGCAAATCAAAAACCTCCTAAACACTAAGTTTTTTCATATCGGGATTGCGTTCAAGCAACCACATAAAGATTGTTCTCGAAACATAAACCGCCGTGAACAAGTTGATAATCAATCCTAAAATCAGAGTTACGGCAAAACCGCGAATCGGTCCCGAACCGAAGAAATAAAGAATTATCGCCGCAATAATAATCGTTAAGTTTGTGTCAACAATTGTGATAAATGCGCGTTCAAATCCTAATTCGATTGATTTTGCCACTGATTTACCGGCGCGAATTTCCTCGCGCATCCGCTCGAAAATCAAGACGTTGGAATCAACTCCCATCCCGATTCCGAGAATCAAACCGGCAATTCCGGGCAGAGTCAAAGTTGAATTCAGAACAACCAGCGCGGCAATCGTCAAAAGCATATTCAGAAGCAAAGCGATAACCGCATTGATGCCCGATCCGCGATAATAGAAAAACATAAAGATGATTACTAAGACCAGTCCGCCGATCGAAGCTTCCAAGCCCGAGCGGATCGAATCGGCACCCAAGCTCGGTCCGACCGTTCTTTCTTCCTGATATTCGATTTCAGCCGGAAGCGCACCGGATTTAAGCGTTAGAGCCAAATCTTCGCCCGATTCTTTGGTAAATCTTCCGTCAATCTGTCCTTGATCGAAGATTTGCGACTTGATAAAGGCGGCGGATTTAACCTTATTGTCTAAAACCACGCCCATATAATTATTGATATTTTTGCCCGTCCACTCACCGAATTTTTGCGCTCCGGCAGGTTTGAAATAAAAAGAAATCTGATACTCGCCGACGTTTCCTAAACCCTGAACCGCTGCCGCGTCGCGCAATTCGCTGCCGTCAACGACCGCCGGAGTTTCAACGACAACCCATTGCCGCTGCGGCGGTTCATTCGGATTAGTCGGAGCGGCATCATCGCGGTCAATAAATTCGAGAACCCTTCTATTCGGTGCGCCGGCGATTGATTGTTGCGCCGCTTCTTCGGTCGGATAAGTTTGAATCGGCGAAGGATTGGGCGGACTGACGATTTTCATCAATTCCAGTTTCGACGATGTACCGATCAGTTCTTTAACGCGTTGCGGATTATCCAAACCCGGCATTTGCAGCAGAATCTGACCTGAATCAGCAGTTCCATACGATTGCAGCGTCGGTTCTTTAACACCAAACTCATTTATGCGGCTGTCAATAATCTGCATTGCCTGTTGGGTCGCTTGAGTCTTTAAAATTGACTGATTCTGCAAGGACAACGACCAGGTAACCGCATTTCCGCTTCTTGATTCCGACCAATTATTGACGACATCAACTTTCTGTTTTACGGCTTCGACAACCGCTTCCATCTGATTGGGGTCGGTTACAGTTAAGGAAAACTGATAATCGTTGTTGGCGGCTACGGAAGTCGCTTCGCCGACCGGCAATTGAAGTTCCTGGGCGGCACGCAATGCGGCATCGCGGTTGTTTTCGGTTAGGGCTTTAAGATATTCATCGGTTTTCACACGCATTACGAGATGCGAACCGCCCTGCAAATCCAACCCGAGATTTATATTTTCGGCAACATTGTTCTTGATTCCTGCCCACGAAAAATCACTCGCCGTGAAGGAATTTCGAGGACCGATAACCAGATATATTCCGATAATCGTAACTGCGAATATAATAACCGTTCTGACAATCAAACTGCTGTTTTTCATTATAAATTCAAATAGTCGGACAACTTGCCCGCCGATTCCTAAACCCTAACTTAATCTACTTTTTTTCTTCGTCTTCAGGCTTTCTGCCGATAACTGCGGTTTTCGCCACTTCGAGGAAGGATTTATCCGCACTGTGTATGATAAAACTCGTATCCCTGACTTCCTTGATTTTCCCGATCAAACCGCCGTTGGTAATGACTTCATCATTGATTTTGAGTTGAGCAACCATATCTCTGGCTTCCTGCTGTTTGCGCTTTTGCGGCAAGATCACCAGAAAATAAAAGATTGCAAAGATAACGGCAAACATCAATATAGTAGGTAAAATACTTCCGCCGCCTTCTTGAAAAAATAGTATAAAAATATTCATCATTTATGTGCTGAAAAGAAAAAGACAATAATATACATTTAGAGGCACTTTATCAAACCTCTGTTGCCTAAATTCGCGCTTCTCCTTCTTGGATTTTATTTATAAAGTCGTGTCGAAATTGATTAAATTCGCCGAATTTGATAGATTGCCTAACCTTTTTCATTGTGTCAAGGAAGAAAGCGAGATTGTGATGCGAAATCAAAATTGCCGCGAGCATTTCCTTTGCCTGATAAAGATGGCGAATATAAGCCCTCGAATATCTGCGGCAAACCGAACACGTGCATTCATTATCGAGCGGCTCGGAATCTGTGGCAAACTGCGCGTTGCGAATATTTATTTTGCCGCGCGAAGTGAATGCGCCGCCGGTGCGCCCGTTGCGCGTCGGCATCACGCAGTCAAACATATCAACGCCGCGATAAACCGCCTCGACCAGATCTTCCGGCGTTCCCACGCCCATCAGATAACGCGGCGCGTCTTTTGGCATTTGCGGCGCGAGATATTCGATAACTTCATACATCACAGACTTTTCTTCGCCGACGCTCAAACCGCCGATGGCGTAACCGTCAAACCCGATCTCGACCGTTTTTTCCAAACTTTCGCGCCGCAAATCGAGATGTCCCGCGCCTTGAATAATACCGAAAAGAGCTTGTTTGCCGGATAATTCGATCTTTGATCTTTGATCTTTGATCTTTGATCTTTGGTTATGAAATTCCGGCGATAAAAATCC
>CAYUGW010000082.1:0-10806 GCA_964444245.1 uncultured Blastocatellaceae bacterium
ACTTATCGCCGACTTCGGCAAGCCGATGCCGCGCAGTCAAAGAGCGTGATCGGCACGGCAATCGCCGATCTGGAGATATATGTGCTGGACGAGCAGCTCGAACCGGTGCCGGTCGGAGTGGTCGGCGAGATCTATGTCGGCGGCGACGGGTTGGCGCAAGGGTATCTGAACCGGGCGGAATTGACGGCGGAGCGGTTCATTCCGCATCCGTATTCGCAAAGACAGGGAGCAAGGCTCTATAAATCGGGCGATCTTGGCAGAAGACTCTCGAACGGGGAGTTGGAATACATCGGCAGAAGCGACCGGCAGGTGAAGATCAGAGGCTATCGGATCGAGACGGGCGAGATCGAAGCGGCACTGCGCACACATCCGCAGGTTATGGATGCTGTCGTCGTCGTCAAAGACCGGCAGCTGGTCGCCTATATCGTGCCGAAGGATGAAGCAGAAGAGAATCAGGCGCGCGGTTTGCGAAGATTTCTGCGCGCGAAGCTGCCGGAGCAGATGATTCCGGCGCATTTCGTAACTCTCGACGGGCTGCCGCTGACCGCTCACGGCAAACTCGATTCCGATAATTTGCCGTTGCCGGAGAATCTGCCGAAAGAAACGACGAGTGATCACATTCCACCGCGAACACCGACGGAAGAAATACTTGCGGCTGTCT
The DNA here is from genome assembly GCA_964444245.1 of uncultured Blastocatellaceae bacterium. Taxonomy (GTDB): domain Bacteria; phylum Acidobacteriota; class Blastocatellia; order Pyrinomonadales; family Pyrinomonadaceae; genus JAHCHG01. Next base: position 662 of record CAYUGW010000082.1, read on the forward strand.
GGAGTGAAATCTTAAAAATTGAAAATGTCGGCGCGTTTGACAATTTTTTCGATTTAGGCGGTCATTCGCTTCTGGCAACTCAACTTGTGTCGCGCCTTCGCGAGATACTTCAAGTCGAAATACCGCTCAAGAGTATTTTTCGATTTCCGACAATTGCCGGATTAGCCGAATGTCTCGGTGAAAATGAAGAAAATTTACGTTTACCGCCGATTACGCCGCAGAAAGACAGAGACATTGCGCCGCTGTCGTTTTCGCAGCAACGATTGTTCTTTTTAAGCCGGCTTGAAAATAACGATTCGACATATCACGTTGCTTCGACCGTGAGTTTTAAAGGAAATTTCAGCCTTTCCGCGCTCGAACAAAGTTTGCGGAAGCTGAGCAGTCGCCACGAATCTTTACGGACTGCTTTCGTGCTGACTGATGAAAAACCGATGCAATCAGTCAAGCCGGAAATTGACTGCCAACTTAACTACATTGATTTGAGCCAAGAAGAGGTTACATCTCGAATTCAACTCGCCCGAAATCTGGCATCCGCCGAAATACGCCGTCCGTTTGATTTATCCGTCGCCCCGTTGTGGCGTGCGTCGGTGTTGCGTTTCGCTGAAGACGAATACTGGTTGATTTTGACGATGCACCATCTGATTACAGACGGCTGGTCAATGGGAATTTTTGTTCGTGAATTAGCGCAATTCTATTCCGATTCTGTCAAAAATCAGTCGGCGATTTCGTTGCCTTTGCCGATTCAATACGCCGATTTTGCCGTCTGGCAGCGCGAAGTTTTGCAGGGTGAATTTCTGGAACGACAGCTCGATTACTGGCGAAATCAATTAACTGAGATACCGCTTTCGTTGGATTTGCCAACGGATAATCCGCGTTCGTTGAGTTTGCCGGAGAAACGAGGCGCGAAGTTTTCACGGACTTTACCGAAGGAGTTGACCGGCGAACTCAAAGAATTGAGCCGGCGCGAAGGCGTTACTTTATTTATGACTTTGCTGGCGGCGTTTCAAGTTTTGCTGGCGCGTTACAGCAGACAGGAGCAGATTTGCGTCGGAACGCCGATTGCCAATCGTCATCGCGGCGAAGTCGAAAATGTCATCGGGTGTTTTATCAATACGCTCGTGATGCACGGCGATTTGCGCGGCGAACCGACATTCAGAGAATTTTTGAAGCGCACGCGCGAAACCGCACTCGGAGCATACACCCATCAGGACGCGCCTTTCGAGATGATCGTCGAGGAATTACAGCCCGAAAGAAATCTCCGGCGCACACCGCTTTTTCAAGTGATGTTCGCTTTGCAGAACGCGCCGTTTGAAATGCCGTCATTTGCCGATCTGGAAATTAGAGAAATCGAAATTGAAACGAACACGACCGGGTTTGATTTAACTCTCAGCGCAATGGAAATGCCGGAGGGCTTATCTCTTGTGATGGAATACGATGCCGATCTTTTCAGGAAACAGATGATTCGGCGAATAATCACACACTTTGAAATTTTACTGCGTTCCGTCGTTAAAGATGTTGAAATGCCCGTCGCAAATTTAGAGTTGATGAGTGAAGGCGAACGGCATCAGCAAATTGAAGAATTTAATGCGACGAACCGCGATTTTCCGCTTGAAACCGCTTTGCATATTTTGTTTGAACGGCAGGCGGCACGCACGCCGGATCAACTCGCCGTTTCTGACGATGTGCAGTCGCTGACGTATTCGCAATTAAATATTCGCGCCAATCGGCTGGCGAATTATCTGCGAAGTCAGGGCGTAAAAGCCGAAACCCGTATCGGACTGCTGCTGGATCGCGAGGTCGAACTCATCATCGGGTTATTGGCGGTTCTGAAGGCAGGCGCGGCTTATGTTCCGCTCGATCCGAATTATCCGCGAGATCGCCTGGCTTTTATTTTGCAGGATGCCGAAGTCGAGTTTCTGATTTCAAAACTGCTGTTGCGCGATTTGACCGGGGCGGAAAATATTGGCGTGATTGACATAATCGAAGACGCGGCGCGTTTTGACGAACAATCGGGCGAAAACGGCATCGCCGATATTTCAACCGCTAATCTTGCTTACATTATTTACACTTCCGGCTCGACCGGAAAACCGAAAGGCGTAATGGTCAGCCATCAAGCTCTGGTTAATCACGCGGCTGCGACCGCCCGATTATTCGAACTTAATTCTACCGACCGTGTGCTGCAATTTGCATCGATCAGTTTTGATGCGGCGGCTGAAGAAATCTTCCCGACGCTTATAAGCGGCGCAAGTTTGGTCTTATCAAAAGATTTGATGGACGAGGCGGACACCTTTTTGCAAAAAAGCGATGATTTAGGAATTACCGTCCTTAATTTGCCAACGGCTTTCTGGCATCAACTGGTGTCGGACATTGATTATCAGGAATTAATTTTGCCGAAATCTTTGCGGCTCACGGTCATCGGAGGCGAAGCCGCATTGCCGGAACGCGCAGCGGCGTGGAGCAGAGCGAATAATGATGCCGGCGTGCGGCTCGTCAATACTTACGGACCGACTGAAACGACGGTTAGCGCGACGGCGTGTGATATTGATTATTCATTAACGAAAAGAGACTTCTTCGTTTCCATCGGTTCGCCGCTCGATAATGTTAAAATATATATCCTTGACGAGCATTTGCAGATTGTGCCCCTCGGCATTTACGGCGATTTATATATCGGCGGTGAAGGTTTGGCACGCGGTTATTATAATCAGCCGATGCTGACCGCAGAGAAGTTTATACCCGATCCGTTCGGCAAAAAAAGCGGTGCGCGAATGTATTTTACGGGAGATAAGGCGCGTTACTCGGCAAACGGAAAACTCGAATTTGCGGGACGGCGCGACAGGCAAATAAAATTACGAGGCTTTCGCATCGAGCCGGGAGAAATCGAAACAACGCTCGTTCAGCATCCGGCAGTCGATTCTGCCGTCGTTATCGCTGACAAAAACGAAACCGACGGGAAAAAACTTTTCGCCTACATCGTTTTTGAAAAACGCGATCAGTCCGTTTCAAGCGATGCATTACGCGCTTTTTTGCGGGAACGTCTGCCTGTTTATATGATTCCCGCCGCATTTATTTATTTGCCGAAACTGCCCTTAACGACAAGCGGTAAAATTGATTATCGCGCATTGCCTGCGCCGCAACAGACGCGCGAATCACTAAATGAAGATTACGTCGCGCCGGCAAATGAGACCGAGCGCATCTTGATCGAAGTTTGGCAAGATGTTCTACAGATTGATTCGATAGGCATTCACGATAATTTTTTCGCGCTCGGCGGCGATTCGATCCTCAGCCTTCAGCTTGCCAGCCGCGCCAAAAAACGCGGTCTGCATTTTACCGTCAAACAAATTTTTCAACATCAAACCGTTGCCGCGCTCGCTTCGGTTACAAACACGGATGCTTCATCTGTGCAAACGGAATCGGTCGTCGAGGGCGAAACTTCTTTAACGCCGATTCAACACTGGTTTTTCGCGCAAAATTACCCGGATCCGCAGCATTACAATCAAGCGGTATTGCTTAAAACCCGCCGCCGGCTCGATGAAAATTTGCTGAATCAAGCCGTTTTTCATTTGATCCGCCATCACGACGCTTTGCGTCTGCGTTTTAAAAGAAACGATTTAGGAGTTTGGAAACAGGAATCCGCGCCTGTAAAGGATGACGCGCCTTTGAAGGTTTACGATTTATCGCAGTCTGATGCGGCGCAGCAATTACGCTTGATCGAAACGATTGCCGAAGAACTTCAAAGCGGTTTTGATCCCGGCGAAGGCAATCTGCTGCGGGCAGGATATTTCCGTTTAAATAAAAATGACGCACGGTTGTTATTGACGATTCATCATTTGGCGGTTGACGGCGTTTCGTGGCGAATTCTGTTGGAAGATTTACAGCTGGTTTACGAACAACTGGAATCAGGAAACCCGCCGGAATTGGGCGCGAAAACCAGTTCGTATCAGATTTGGGCGCAGAAATTAAATCAATATGCGGATGATGCCGCATTGGAAACGGAGACTTCTTACTGGCGCGAAATTACCGACACTGAAATTGTTCGTCTTCCTGAAGATGCGGACGCATCCGAAGAAACCGCGACGGAAACGGTTTCCGTCGCTCTGCCGCGCGAATTGACGGACAGTTTGCTGCATCGCGCTCACACTGCCTACAAAACAAAAATTAATGAGATCCTGCTCGCTGCTCTAACGCAAACCGTCGGCGCGTGGAGCGGTCAATCGGAGATATTATTCGATATTGAAGGACACGGGCGTGAGGAACTTTTCCAAAATATAGATTTGAGCCGGACGGTCGGGTGGTTTACAACAATTTATCCGGTTCGCTTAAAAACTCACGCCGATTTGCCCGATGCCGTCAAACAAACAAAGGAAACGCTTCGCGAAATCCCGAAAAACGGGATCGGCTACGGAATTTTGCGTTATCTGAAAGAAAACAATCCGGTGAACGAAAACTTTTCGCAATTTCAATCTCCGATCAGTTTTAACTATCTCGGTCAGCTCGATCAAACTTTCAATCCGTCGACTTTGTTCGATTTTGCGTCCGAACCGAGCGGAACCGTTCACAGTCCGCGCAACGTGAGCAACTACCAGTTCGAAATCAACGCCTATATAAAAGACGGCGCATTTAACGTCAAATGGAGTTATCGCCCTGCCAAACACCGGACTACGACGATTGAAAATCTGGCGCGGAACTACCTCGAACAATTAAGCAGAATTATCGAACATTGTCTCGAACCTTCAGCGGGCGGACTAACGCCGTCCGATTTTCCGCTCGTCAAAATAACCCAAAACGAACTTGAACGAATTGCCGACCGCCGGACGACCGAAGATATTTACCCGCTTTCGCCGCTTCAACGCGGAATGCTTTTTCACGCGCTTTATGAAGCGGATTCGGCAATTTATTTCGAGCAAACCGGATTTACATTAGAAGGTTTGCTCAATCAAACGGCGTTTGAGTCGGCGTGGAAGAAAATCGTCGCCCGCTTTGAAGTTTTTCGTACATCCTTTGTTTGGGATAATTTAAATGAGCCGCTGCAAATCGTTCATCGGGAAGTTGATCTTCCGATACGATATCTGGATTGGAGCGATATAGCAAAAGACGAACAGGAAGGGCAATTGAGCGAATATTTACGCCTCGAACGACAAAAAGGATTTGACTTATCTCAAGCCCCGCTCGTTCGTTTGACACTGATCCGCATCGATGAAAAAACGCATCATTTTATCTGGAATACGCACCATATTATTCTTGACGGCTGGTCGGCGGCTCTGGTCTTAGAGGATGTTTTGGAAATTTACACTGCGTCGGCGCAGGGCGAAAAAGTAAATAACATAAAGACGGTTTCCTTACATTCTTATCGCAATTATATTTCTTGGCTTCGGGAGCAAGACCCGGCGAAATCGGAGACTTTCTGGCGCAAGCATTTGAAAGGCTTTTCTTCCCCGACGGCTCTGCCTGTCAAACGTGCGCTTGCACAAAACACGACTGTCGAAGAAAGATTCGGAGTTGAGGAATTTGTTATTCCGAATTCGGATGTTGAAAGGATAAACGGCGCGGCGAAAAGCCGGCATCTGACGATCAATACGCTTTTACAGGGAGCCTGGGCTGTCGTTCTAAATAATTACAGCGGATCGCGGGATGTGGTTTTCGGCGTAACGACTGCCGGACGACCGCCGTCTTTGAGCGGTGTCGAAGAGATGGTCGGGCTTTTTATCAATACGTTGCCACATCGAATTATTACCCGCGACGAACAGACGGTCAGCGAGTGGCTCGACGAGATTCAACAAACCAGCGCGGAAATACGTCAGTATGAATACAGTTCACTAATTGACGTTCAAGGCTGGAGCGAAGTCGGACGCGGGCAGACATTGTTCGAGAGTTTGCTGGTTTTTGAAAATTATCCGGTTATCCCGAAACAACTTGCCAAGATCAACGGAAAACTTCAAATTGCCGAGTTTCACTCTTTTGAACGCACCAATTACGCTTTGACCGTTGTTGTCAGTCCGGGCGAAGAACTGCGTTTGCGATGTTACTACGATCAAAGTTTGTTTAGCCCTTTTATAATCCGAAATTTAATGCGGCAATTTGCTGTCGCGCTCAAAGAAATAGCGACGCGGACGAACGAACCTGCGGCAAGTATCCTGATTTTGGATGAAAGCGAACGGCACAAACAGCTTGTAGAATGGAACAAAACTGACCGAGTTTTCCCGCACGACGTTCCGCTTAATTGTCTGTTTGAACGGCAGGCGGCACGCACGCCGGATCAACTAGCCGTTTCCGACGATGTGCAGTCGCTGACATATTCGCAATTAAATATTCGCGCCAATCGTCTGGCGAATTATCTGCGCCGGCGTGCCGGAATCGAACCGGAAAATCGGGTCGGAATTTTACTCGGGCGCGGCGTGGAAATGATCGTCGGCATTCTGGCAGTTCTCAAAGCCGGATTTGCATATGTGCCGCTCGATCCCGGCTATCCGGCAGAGCGTTTGACATATATGATCAACGACGCGGGAATAAAAATTCTACTTGCCGGGAAAGAACTGAAAAACGTCATTTCGATCACCGGCGTTGAAGTGATTTATCCGAACCAGGAAGCCGATGCGATTCTGCGGGAGAGCGAGGCGGATTTATCCGCAACCGTAACGGGGGAAGATCTCGCTTATATTACTTACACATCCGGTTCGACCGGAGAGCCGAAAGGAATTGCCGTTCCGCAACGCGCCGTCGCACGGCTTGTTTGCAATTCCGATTATGTTCAATTCAAATCGTCCGACTGCGTTGCTCAGGTTTCCAACGCATCTTTCGACGCGCTGACTTTTGAAGTTTGGGGCGCATTGCTTAACGGAGCGCATTTGGTCAGCTTCAAAACGGAAATGATTCTTTCGACGACCCGGTTTATCAAGCAATTACGGAAACAAAAAATCACCACGATGTTTCTTACCGTTTCTTTATTTAATCAAATTTCGCGCGAAGACCCGCAGGCATTTGCAGGTCTTCAAAATTTATTAATCGGCGGTGAAGCCCTTGATCCGGAATCGGTAAAACGGGTTTTGGAAGGCGGCGCACCACCGCAACGACTGCTCAACGGCTACGGACCGACGGAAAGCACGACTTTTGCCGCCTGGCACGAAATCAAAGGGGTTGCGCCCGAAGCATTAAGCGTTCCAATCGGAAAACCGCTTGCCAACACGCAACTTTACATTTTAAGCGGCGATTTAGATTTGATGCCCGTCGGAGCAATCGGCGAGCTTTACATCGGCGGCGAAGGTTTGGCTCGCGGTTATTTTAACCGACCGATGCTGACCGCTGAAAAATTCATTCCGCATCCTTTCAGCCGGAAAAACGGCGAGCGTTTATATAAAACAGGAGACCTTGCCCGTTATCTTTTCGACGACAGTATCGAATTCGTCGGGCGCGTGGACGAACAGGTCAAAATTCGCGGTTTTCGCATCGAACCCGGCGAAATAGCCATCGTGCTTACCGATCATCCGGCGGTCTCCGAATCGGTCGTAATCGCCCGGGAAGATATACCGGGTGATAAAAGTCTTGTCGCCTATTTTATCAGCCCAAAAGATAAATCTGTTTCCTTGTCCGAGTTGCGCGAGTATCTGGCGGGAAAACTACCCGAATATATGATGCCGTCCGCTTTTATTTCACTGGAGGCTTTTCCGCTTACACCGAACGGCAAACTCGACCGACGCGCTTTACCTGCGCCCGAAAAAAATACCGGTGATGATTATGTCGCGCCGCGCACGCCCGTCGAAGAAACACTAGCCGTTATCTGGCAGGAAGTGTTGAATATCGAGCGGGTAGGTATCCACGACAATTTCTTTGATTTAAATGGACATTCCTTGCTTGCCGTACAGCTTGTTTCAAGAGTGCGCGAATCATTCGGTGTTGAATTACCTCTTCGCCAACTTTTTGATTTACCGACTGTTGCGGGATTAGCCGAAGCAATCGTGATGCAGGAAGCCGCTGATGCCGATGAAGCCTTGCTTGCACAATTGATGGACGAACTGAAAACTGAAGAATCATTTGCCGTCGCGCAAAAATCTCATACGGACGGAGGTCAACAATGAGCGATTTGATGAAAAACATCTCCGCTTTATCGCCGGAGAAACGCGCTTTACTTTTTCAGAAACTTCAGGAACGTAAGGCGCAGTCAATCCCTTCACCAATTTCACGCCAATCTCGAAAGACGAATGTTTTTCCGCTTTCGTTCGCCCAGCAGAGATTGTGGTTTATCGAGGAACTTTCGGGCGGCACCTCCGCCTACAATATTCCGTTGGCGGTCAGGATAAAAAGTTCTTTAAATGTCTCGGTTTTAACTGAAAGTTTAAACGAAATCGCGGCGCGTCATGAAGTTCTGCGCACGAGATTTACAATTTCCTACGGACATCCGCAACAAATAATCGATCCTTTCGCAACTCTAACCGTCGAAACATTCGATTTATCCGCGTTGCCGGAAATCGATCGTGAAAACAAAGTTTATCAACAACTAAAACAAATATCGGCAATACCGTTCGATTTGAGTGGAAATCCGCCGATTCGCGTCTGTTTATGGCAACTGCGTGAGGATGAATTTATCCTGCTCGTCAATCTGCACCACATTCTCAGCGACGGTTGGTCAACGGGCATTTTTGTCAGAGAACTGGCTGCTTTATATAATGCTAAACTTGCAAATCAACCGTCGCCTTTGCCTGAATTGCCGGTTCAATACGCCGATTATGCCGTCTGGCAGCGCGAACGCCTGCAAAATGGAGAGTTGGATAAACAAGTCGCTTACTGGCTCGAACAATTAAAAAAACTGCCGCCTGATTTAGCCTTACCGACGGATTTTAAACGTCCGGCATCTGCTGGTTTTCGCGGCGGACGAGAATTGTTTGAAATTTCAGCGTCGCTTAGTCAATCTCTCAAAGATTTGAGCCGTCAGGAAAATGCCACCCTTTTTATGACGCTGCTGGCAGCTTTTCAGTTACTGCTCGGAAGATACACCCGCCAAACCGATATACCGGTCGGCGTTCCCGTCGCCGGGCGGGATCGTTACGAAATTGAAGGTCTGATCGGCTTTTTTGTCAATACTTTGGTGATGCGGGGCGATTTGTCCGGCAATTTAACTTTTCGGCAGCTTTTGCGGCGGACACGCGAATTTGTGCTGGCGGCTGAAACTCACGGGGAAATACCTTTCGAGATGCTGGTCGAACGTCTCCAGCCCGAACGGGTTTTTGGTCAAACACCGCTTTTTCAAGTTTCATTCGTCTGGCAAAATAACGGGGCTGTTTCTACACATTCATTCGATAGTTTTCAAGTCGAAACATTACAAATCGAAGACGATACGGCAAAATTTGATTTGACGCTGACTTTGGGCGAAACCGGCGAAAATATCAGCGGAAATCTCGAATACGGCACAGACTTGTTTGCTTCTGCGACGATCCGGCGGATGCTGGGACATTTTCAAGTTCTGCTCGAAAGCATCATTGCCGATCCCGATCAAAATCTTTCTCGATTTTCTTTACTGACGGCAAGCGAGAAACTATCGCTGACAACCACAAACATTGCTGAAATTGAATCCGACGAACGCTGCCTTCATCAAATTTTTGAAAAACAAGCCGAAATAATGCCGGAAGCGAGGGCATTATCTTTTGGAAATGAAAGTATTTCCTACGGTGAACTGAACGAGCGGGCGAACCGTCTGGCTGATTATCTCTCGATGAACGGCGTTTTGCCGGGGTCGCGCATCGTTATTTTCTTGGAACGCTCGCCTGATTTGATCGTTTCGATTCTTGCCGCGCTCAAATGCGGTGCCGTCTATGTCCCGCTCGATCCGCACTATCCTGCCGAACGCGTCCGCTTCGTGGTGAAAGATGCCGCTGCCTCCATTCTTTTAACTACTTCATCTTTAGCCGGACAATTTTCCGACCTCGAATCCGGTCTCGGATCGGCACAAATTATTTGCCTTGACGACAACCGTGTCCGAACGGAATTGAATAATTGCCAAAACGCTAATCCGTCGGCTGCTGATCTGACGACAGACAATCCGGCATATATTATCTACACGTCAGGCTCGACCGGTGTGCCGAAAGGCGTGGTCATTTCGCACCGCAGCGTCATCAGATTGTTTGCCGCCACGCGCGAGCAGTTCGCGTTCGGTTCTT
>CAYUGW010000083.1:0-4189 GCA_964444245.1 uncultured Blastocatellaceae bacterium
AAAATATTCGTAAAAATCGCCGATTGCCGCACGCCGACGAAATTGACCGCAGACATTATCAAAACGACCAGAGTTACGAGCAGAATTCGCGTAACTCCTTGATTCGCCGCCGGATAAAAAAATCCCAAATAAGCGATCAAAAGATTGCAGTTAGCGGCAAAAGTCGTAACGCGGACAATCCAGTAAAGCCAGCCGACTTCAAACCCGACGACCGAACCGAACGCTTCGTTGGCATACAGATACGAACCGCCCGTCGTCTGAAAACGGCTGCTGACTTCGGCAAAACAAAGGACGATAAACCCGATTATCACCGCGCAGGCGATAAAGGCAAAAAGACTGTAACTGCCGATCAAGGCATTGACTTTTGACGGCAGACCGAAAATTCCCGCGCCGATTATCGTGTTTATCGTAATTGCGATCAAATCAATCCGGCTGATGCCGCGCACTAATTTTTCTTCTTGCATAAAGATTGTAATGCTGCCGTCCTGACGACAGCGCAAAATAGCGTTTCGTTCACAATGAAATAAAGCGTTTCTGTATTTCAAAAAATACGTGCCGGCGAGACGCTCGCGACGACTGCCACCGGGACGGTGGCGTTACAAAGTCTGTTTGATTTATACTTTTTTAAGCAATTCTAAATTTTCTATTCAAAGGAGTTTAATTGATGAAATCTTTTACTGCAATTATTTTCGCGCTTGTTTTGTGTTTTAGCCTGGCAAATGCCCAAAATTCTACAAAAATCACGATTGAAAAAAAACTCGACTTTCAAAATTCACCCGAACTGGAGAAACTTTTAAAGAACGCGGTTGATGAAACCCTCAAAAAACTTTCGTCCAATGCGATCAAACCCGAAGAAATCGCCGCGACCGTCATTGATTTAAGCGATGCAAAAAATTATAAAACCGCGAATTTTAACGGCGAAATGAAAATTTATCCGGCAAGTGTCGTTAAAATGTTTTATCTGGCGGCGATTCATCAACGGCTCGAAGACGGAAAAATCAAGATCACGCCCGAACTCGAACGCGGTCTGAAGGATATGATCGTAGATTCTTCAAACGACGCAACTCATTATATTTTCGATATTTTGACCGAAACCGGCGGCGGCGCGGAACTCTCCCCGGAAGAACTCGAAAAATACGCTTTTAAGAAAAACGCCGTCAACCGTTATTTTCAAACGCTCGGATATTCAAATATCAACATCAATCAAAAAACTTACTGCGAAGATATTTACGGACGCGAACGGCAATTTTGGGACGGCGGCAAACAGCGCAATATGCTGACGACCAATGCAACCGCCAGGCTGCTTGCGGAAATCGTGCAAGGCAAAACGGTTTCCGCCGAAAGAAGCCGGAAAATGCTGGATTTAATGAAACGCGATCCTTTTGCACCGACCAAAGACGAGGAAGATCAGGCGCACGGTTTTACCGGGATTTCATTGAAGGAATTAGGCTTAAAAGACGCAAAACTTTTTTCCAAAGCCGGCTGGACAAGCACGACGCGACACGATGCAGCTTATATTGAAATGCCTGACGGCTTGAAATTGGTGATCGTAATTTTCACTCGAAATCACGCAAAGGAGCGAACAATCATTCCCGGAATTGCCACCAAGATCATTGGAAAGTTAAGGAAATAATTTTTAAGCCGGGAGCGCAGGTTGCCAGTCGGCGTTCCCGGCTTTTAATTCACAACTCCGGGTAAATTGTGTATAATCCTTACTTGTATTTGATACTTTCAATTTTCTGCAATCTTTTTACGGCGGTTGTGCATCTATATTTTTAGTTTAGACGGCTGCTTTTCTTCTGTTGCTGTTCTCTAAATCAAAAATTATTTAATGTTTAGTTGTCTTTAGTTAATCATTCCGAAAGTTCTGTTGTGGTGGAGGAAATATGTTTATAAAATCAAAATTTTTCCGGTTAGTTTCAATATTCTGCATAATTTTTTCGTTGGCTGTTTTTGTGTTTGCCGATACAATTCGCCTAAAGGACGGAAGCATCATCAAAGGGAAAATCATCAGTTTTGACGGCGGGAAATTTGTCGTTTTGATCGATGACGGCACGCGCCAGCGAACTCTTAATTTTTCCGCCGATGAAGTCGAATCCATTACTTTCGATTCGAGTCCGATGCCGGTTTCCAATAATAATTCCACCGAAAGAAATCCGCCGACAATAAAAACCGAAGGAAACTCGACAATAATTACGGTCGGTCAGGGAAATTCCCGAAACAATGATTTGCCGAACACAAATTCCACCGGCAATAATCTTCCGCCGCAGAATTCTCCGCGAGTAATTACAAACGATAATTCAAACCCAACGCCGAACAATAATTCGTCAAACTCAACAGTAATCACGGCAAAGCCGATTACGATTAATATTTCGGTGATGGCTGATAACACGGCAAACGGCTGGACAAATTCGGGTTGGGTCGTCAGAAAAGGGCAAAAAATCAGAATCAGAGGCAGCGGGCGTGTTTCGCTCGGAAACGGACGATTTTCAAATCCGGGCGGAATTTCTTCGCTTCCCGATAATGACAAACTCGTCAAAAATCAACCGACCGGCGGCTTGATCGCCGTCATCGGTGCTGATAATAATGATTTTATTTTTATCGGCGACTCTTACGAATTTGTCGCCACGCGCGACGGAGATCTGTTTCTCGGGGTAAATGAAGGAAACTTGAACGATAATTCGGGTTCTTACGAAGTAACCATCGAAATTGATCCGAATACCGGAAACTAAAGTGAAAAAGTTTAAAAGTTTAAAGGTGAAAAAGTTTCGATGTTTCCGGTTTGTGCTTTTTCTAACAATAAAAACACTTTGGCGGAAAAGTGTTGATTCTCAAATAAAAATAAACTTTTTCACTTTTTCACCTTTAAACTTTTCCACTAACAAATTAAAGACTTGAACATTTGAAACGAATTAATTTCGCTCTCAATTAAAAAGGCTTGATTAATTCCAACCAAAAGCCGAAAATATGTATCTAAAAAGAAAAAAGTTTTCAAAAGAGGCAAAATTATGAAATCCGTTTTAAATCCCGGTGTATTTAAATTTTTCGTTCTGACGTTGATGGTGTTATTTACTTTCAATTCACTGGCAATTGCCCAATCGCGTCCGCAAAGACCTGATGTAAAAGGTAATGAAAAAGCCAATCAACGCCCGACTCCTAAAACCGAAGAGGAACTCCGGCAGGAAGAAGAACAACGAAAGCTCGAAGAAATGCAGAGAAATGCTGTTTTTGCCGAGGATATTATTGATATTAAAACCAACATCGTCAATGTTGACGCGGTAGTTTACAACAAAAAATCCGGTCAGATTGTTACGGGTTTGAAGCAGGAAAATTTTGTGATTTATGAGAACGGCGTAAAACAGGAAATCACAAGTTTTGCCACACCTGAGGCTCCGATCACGGTGACAATGGTGGTTGAATACAGCAAATGGTCGGAAATTTTCGGTTACGACCGTTCGATGGGCAGAATAAATAACGGCAAGCTCGAAGTAGTTCGCCCGGTTGCTTATTTTCTTTCGCGTTTTATCAAACCGCCCGATGATTATGCTTCCTTAATTGCCTTCGATATGCGCCCGACACCGATCACGGATTTTACAAACGATCCGAACCGTCTGCGTCAATCGGTTGATATACTTTTAAGAAACAGTCCGGCTTTTCGTGAAAATAATCTCTGGGATGCTTTGAAATTTTCGCTGATCGGCGGCAGAGGCGATTCGGTTGTTTTGGAAAATTCCGAAGAAAGATACTCTGAATACGGCGGAATGGTTGATATCAAGGCAAAACGCCGCGCGATTATTCTGGTCGCTTCCGGCATTGATACGTTCAGCAAAACGAACTACGACGAAATTCGCAAAATAGTTCAGGAAGCCGGAATTCCGATTTATATCATCAGCACCGGAAATTTCTTTTTCAAACTCTACGGCGACCGTCTTCCGGCAACCGATTCGCTTACGGGTTTTCCCGGCAGATTGACATTTCTGCAGGCGACCAACGCGATGAATACTATTGCCAAAGAATCCGGCGGGACGCATTTTCAGATGACTTTTGAAGGCGAAATTCCCGATTATCTAAACAGCATCAATGCTTTGCTCAGAAATCAATACAGTCTTGCCTATAATGTCAATGAAGAAAACAAACCCGGCAAGAGAAACAAAATCGAAGTAAAGGTTGATGTCAACGGCGACGGCGT
>CAYUGW010000083.1:4289-10805 GCA_964444245.1 uncultured Blastocatellaceae bacterium
AACCCGGCAAGAGAAACAAAATCGAAGTAAAGGTTGATGTCAACGGCGACGGCGTGACGGACGAAAAACAATTTATCGTCAAGCATCGTCCGTTTTATATAACTCCGAAAGAAGAAGATAATAACAAGAAGTAAGAAATAAAAAGTGAGAAATGAAAAATGAGAAGCGATCAGATTTTTTGTCGCTTCTCATTTTTTTATTTCTCATTTCTCGCTTAAATCCCGTAAATCTTCAAACGAAATTCATCACTCGTCGTATAAATTTCGGCACGAGTTCCAGAAAAGATTTTCGATTGCCGGAGAATCATCGGCAAGCCGCCGTGCGGAACATTTGTTCCGTATTCGCGGCGTTTAAAGATCGCGGCAATCTGCGGATTTATTCTCTGCGTGATGCCGTAACGAATCGCTTTTGAGGCAGCCGGCACAAAACCGTTTGTCCGGCGCGGGTTGATGATTTCGAGCGCATTATCAAAAATATTTATCTGCGTAATGCCGTCGCGCAGAGCCAGATCGCGGTGAATCAGCGCATTGATGATTCCTTCCCGAACCGAATAAATATGATAATTTTTTCTTGATTCAACCGGTGAATCTTCAATTTCGATTTTCTTTTTAGGTTTGTATTTTTCCAGATCGCAATAGCGTTTGATAAACCGCATCGAAGATTCATAAAGCGTTAAAAGATTTCCGTTTAATTCAATTTCTTCAATAATTTCCGCATCCGTATTTTCGCCAGAAAAGCGAATTGCCCTGATACCCGAACGCTTAATAATTTCGCCGACTCGCTCGTTTTTGCCGAAAAGCAGAACAGCCGCCACGGTCGGCAGAAATTCATCGCCCGATCCGACCGCCATCAATAGATCCTTTTTCAGAAAATCGGCGGTTTGATAGAGATTTCTGCCTAAGGTTTCATCTTCAAAAGCATCGGCAAAACTCCATAAAATGCCGTCGTCAAAATCTTCTTCAGTCGCGGTTTGCACCGGAATATTCTCAAATTTGAGCGGTCGAATCTCATCCAGCATATCGGACAATTCCTCGCGCGTCGTTTCGCGTTTTTCCGCGCCGATGCGGATATAAAATCTTCCGTCTTTGGTGCGATACGGGCGTTTTTTCGCTTCGACTTCCAAAACTACGACTCTTCTGCCGTTATCAAACGAAATACAATCGAGCAGCGGAACAATCGGCGGATAAATCTCTTCGCGGCAGATTCTGACGAGTTCTTCCTGCACGCCTTCCGGGTCGGTTACGCCTTCAACGCGCAGTTGATCGGAAACGCCGAAAATCATCACGCCGCCCGAGGTATTCGCGAGCGCGATAATTCCCTGAGCGATTCTTTCGGGATTTGATAGTTTTACTTTTAATTCGAGATAAGTATCTTCGCCTCCGCGAATCAGGCGAATAAGTTCCGACCGCGTAGTCGGTGGTGCGGGCGTATTTAGAATATATTCTTGAAAAGAGCGTTCACCGGTGGGTTCAAACCTCTGGCTTCGACGGAATTTTTTTCGTGACATTTATTTCGGCGACTTATTTCTGTCAAGACGGCTCATCGCCTGCCGCCCGAATACTTTTTTTCAAAGTATTACTGGAATTTCAAACTGTTTCTATTGAATCATTTCAGGCACGAAAAGTAAATGAGCCGAAAATCCGCAATGAAATATGGCGATAGATTTTCGGCTCTTTCTCTAATGGTTATTCGATTATTTCAAATCTTCGATCGAAGCCCCGAAATTTATATGAAACGATTGATCTCCGACAACGAGTGCCGGAACGGAATTCACGCCGGAATTTTCGGCTTCAATTATTCGCCCCTTTTCTTCGCCGAGATGAACGATTTCAACTTCAAAACGCTCCGGATCAATCATATCCGCGATCATCTGTTCCGCATCGAGACAAACCGGACAGCCGGCGTGGTAAAAAATAGTTTTAGTTTTCATTTGTTTTTTCCTCTCTCTATAAGTTATTGTGTTGCTACGTCTTTTTAGCTTTTCAAGGAAAACATAACAAATTTAAAACTTCTTTGTAAGTAGGCACTTTTTGGTAAGTATGCTTACTTTTCGGTATAAATTTATAGAACAAAAGGCTTAAAAAATTTTTGAAATGTCTGAAAAACAAAATGCCAAACGAATGGTTGAAAATATAATTCGGTGTAAATGGTCTCTGTCAGTCCTTGCCAAAATTCAAAAAGGCATCAACCGTCCGGGAGCAATCGAACGCAGCATCGAAGGATTGACAACAAAGGTTTTAAACGAAAGATTAAGAAAACTCGTTCGATTCGGTATTTTAGAAAAGAAAATATTTGCTGAAATACCGCCGCGCGTCGAATACGACCTGACCGAATTCGGCAGAAAATTTATAAATGTTCTCGACGCTATCGAAGATCTGGAACGGCAAATTAAAAATTTGTAAAAAAGAAATAACTTGTGGAATCGGAAGTCATAACAGCTTACATCGGTCTCGGCTCGAACTTAGGCGACAGAGCCGGAAATCTCCTGCTTGCCGTGCGCGGTTTGATGGAGGCGAGTTTTTTCGTCAACAAACTTTCCGCCATTTATGAAACAGAGCCTTACGACGTTGACGAACACGCGCCGTTTCTGAATATGGTTGCGGAAATCTGCGTCAAAAATATTTCCCCTTCGCAAATGCTGGCGCGTATGCTCCGCATCGAATATCTGCTCGGACGAAAGGACAAAAATTTAAAAAAACCGCGAACCGTTGATTTGGATTTATTGCTTTACGGCGATGTTCAAAAGGAAACAGATTTTTTAACATTGCCGCACCCGCGAATGCACGTACGCCGCTTCGTCCTCGTCCCGCTTGCCGAAATCGATCCGCATATCGTTCATCCGGTTTTAGATAAAACGATTCAGGAAATTCTGCAATCGCTGACCGATCATCATCAAGTAAAGCGTTGGAAACCCCAATAAAAAGCCGGGAGCGCAGGCATCCCTGCCTGCAATGAGTCCGATAGGACGAAAAAGCGTTTGCATAGAAAATAAGTTCATAGCAATCAAAGGCTTTTTCGCGCTTTGCGCTCATGCAGGCAGGGATGCCTGCGCTCCCGACTCTATACATAACTCACCTTACTTTGCCGGCTTCTGACAAACCAGACGATTCCGGCGCAGGCTGACAAAATTCCCGAAATCACGGTCAGCATTTGCGGCGAAATGTAAAACATCAATTCGCTCGAAAAATAACTGGAAAGACCGAAAATCAACATTTCTGCGCCGCGGTCGAGCGTTGTGATGCGTCCGCGTATGTAATCCGGCAAACTTCTCTGAAACAGAGTTTCCTGCACGGCAAATTCGACTCCGATCAACGCTCTCGAAATAAAAACAAAAATCATAAACAGCCATAAACTCGGCATATAACCGCCGATTGAGAACAAAACTCCGTGCAAAATCAGCGACCAGACGATAAACGGTGTATGAGCGTTGCGCCGCGCAACAATCGCTTCAGTGCGATGCGCGATCAGCATTCCGAAGGTCAAACCCAAACCGCCCGCCGTCCAGAGCAGAGCAACGGCTAAATCGGGCTGCCAATTCTCCCGCGCCGCGAAATAAACGCCGCCCATCCGCTCGAAAATCACGTTTATCGCGCCGCCGCCCAATGCCCAGATAATATTTATCAGCAAAATAGTCAGCGCGAAATGATTTTTGATTGTGTAATTAAGCCCTTCCCTCAGTTCGCGAATAAACGAAGCGTTTTGCGGCTTTTCGAGCGGATCAACGGAGGTAAATGCGCCAGCCGGAGTGATCGGCGCAGTAATTACTGTTTCATCAATTTCCTGCGGTTTGATCTGCTCGCGCGTCGCTTCGTCGGGAATCAGCCAGACATAAAACGCCGAGACCGCGAACGAAATCGCATTGATAATAAACGCTATTTCATAACCGAGATAAGCCGCCGCAAAGCCGCCGAGCGCAGAACCGACCGCCATCAGCAGAAAGCGCGTTGAAAACATCAGCGCAGTTCCCGAAAGAAGTCCGTCTTTTCCGGTTAAATTCGGCGTGGCGGCATTTTTCGCGCCGTCGAAAAACGCTCCCAGCATCGAAAGCGAAGCCATCGCAATATAGGCGATCCAGAGATTTTCCGCGCTGCTCACCAGCAAAAACGCGAGCGCGACGAAAACGCGGATCAAATCCGACCAGATCATCACCTGCCGCCGCGAAAATCTGTCAACAAAAGTTCCGGCAATCGGTGAAAAAAAAGCAAACGGCAAAATGCGGCAGGCAAATAAAATCCCGGCGGCGGTCGGCGACGCTTCCGAAACAACGCGGATCAGACCCAAAGCCGCGATAAAATTAAACCAATTTCCCATCTCGGAGACGAATTGCCCGTACAAAAGATTGCGGAAATTCCGGTTTCCTTTTAATAATTGTGAATAAGTCAGATTCATTTGAATTGTCCTTAGTCATTTGTCCTTTGTCCTTTGAATAAATTGATATTTCAAATGACAAAGGACTATTGACAAATGACTAAATTAAAAAAGCCGTCAAGCTAATTAAGCTGACGGCTTTTAGCTGCAAAATGGGGCATTTTTTTTTAAGTTTTCGTAAAATCCGATCCGCAAAGCATCGAAAGCGTTGATCCGTCTTTATTATAAAGGCGCGGTGACGCCCATTGGATTTGCTGTCCGGTCATTTTTGATAAATTTTGTTGCGTCATAAAATTTCTTCGTTCCTTCTCGCCGAAAGCGAGTTTTTTATACTACACCTTAAATCAAAAAGCATCAAGAAAAAAATTATTTTTGTTTCAAATATTAACCGCATAAAATTTTAACGCGGCATTTGAACGATTTGTTGCTGAAGTTTGACGAATCGCGGATCGCTGCGAAGATCGTCGAGCAACGGGTAAACATTGAGGATCGCCATTTTATCCGAGCGTTCGAGATAGGCTTTTTCCAGTTCGGAAAGTGCAGCATCGGTGTCGCCGAGACCGGTTTGAGCAACCGCAATTCGGAAAGGTGAAACATATTGTTTTTTCGACAAATCGTTTAGTTCAACGAGTATCCTCAACGCTTTTTCACGTTCGCCGCCTGCGGTATAGGCATACGCCAAAACCGATAACATCAGCGGTTGGCGTTCAAGACGACTGGCGGTTTCCGCTTCGATAATCGCTTCTTGAGCGCGGTTTTGCTTTAACAAATTGATGGCTAAAACATGATGCGCGACCGCGTAATTCGGCTCGATTTTCAAAACTTCCCGCAGATGACTTTCGGCTTCCGTATATTTTCCAGCCCACGAATAAATTTCTCCAATATCGGTATTTACGCTGATATTGAGCGGACCTTCGAGTTCCCGCGCTTTCTTGATTTCGGCAATCGCTGCGTCGGAGCGTCCCTGTGAAACCAGAAAATACGCGTACCAATGATGCGCGGTTGCGTAATTCGGATTCAATTCGATAGCCCGCGAAAAATCCGCGTCCGCGCTTTGAAAGTCCCAATAGTAAACCCATTTAACAAACGCACGCGCGACCAGAGCCTCCGCCAGTTCCGGGTCGGACTGCAAGGCTTTCTCGGCAAATTGCTCCGCCAGCGGGAAAACTTCCTTCGGTTGATTCACGCCCCACACGCCGAGCAAAATATAACAATCTGCCAGACCGCTGTAAGCCGATGCATAATTAGGATCTTTCTGAACGGCGTTATTAAAGTAAACAATTGCCTGCCTGAATCCGTCTGCGGTGCGTTTATTCCAAAAATATCGCCCTTTCAAGTAGTCATCGAAGGCTTTCGGGTGGGTCGTAAAACGCTTGGTCAGAGGATCTTTTTCTCCCATGCCCGATTTTAAGCTCAAAACACGCGCCGTTTGTTCCGAAAGCCGGTCTTCCAGATCAAAAACTCCGGCTGAATCGCCGTCAAATTTTTCCGTCCAAATTTGCTCGCCGTCTTCAACTCTTAATAAGCGCACATTGATGCGAATGCGCCCTTCCGATTGCTGAATAGTGCCTTCGAGAACCGCATCTACTTTTAAATTTCTGCCGATTTCGAGCGCGTCCCTGTCAATTCCGGTAAATTTGGCAACCGAGTTTATCGGACGGACGGAAATCGTCCGCAAGCTGCCGATTTTTGAAATCAAAGCATCTGCCAAGCCTAACCCCAAAGCTTCGTTGCTTTCGCCCGCCGTCAGAGACCGCAATGGCAAAACGGCGACCGAATTGATTTTTTCGTCTTTTGAACTTTCAGACCAGAACCAGCTGACGGCGACAGTCAACGACAGAATAATCAGGCTAAATACAATAAGACCGGCGGCTGTAAAATACGTCCTTTTCGGCGCCGGCAAAGCAAGCGGCGGTTCTTCGATTTCATTTTCGACTCTGACGGTTAATCTTTTAATGGTGCGTTTTTCGAGAATCGTTTCGCCCGAAGGCTGAAAGATTTGATTGACATCAGCCGAAAAACGATAGCCGTGTTTCGGCAGGGTTTCGATAAGTTTATCGCCGTTCGTGTTAAGAATTTTTCGCAGACGCGAAATCTGCTTGGCGAGATTTCCCTCTTCGACAAACGAATCCTGCCAAACCGCCGCCA
>CAYUGW010000084.1:0-10796 GCA_964444245.1 uncultured Blastocatellaceae bacterium
TTCGCCGCAGCTTTATGCTCCATTATAATTTCCCGCCGTATTCGGTCGGTGAAGCCGGACGTTTCGGCGGAACTTCGCGCCGCGAGATCGGACACGGAAATCTGGCACGCCGCGCTCTGCAAGCGGTTCTGCCCGATGACTCGGAATTTCCATACACCTTGCGCATTGTTTCCGACATTACCGAATCAAACGGTTCGTCTTCGATGGCATCGGTTTGCGGCGGCTGTCTGTCTTTGATGGATGCGGGCGTTCCGATCAAGAAAATGGTCGCGGGCGTGGCGATGGGGTTGGTTTTAGAAGAAAACCGCTACGCAATTTTGTCCGACATCGCCGGTGCGGAAGATCATTACGGCGATATGGATTTCAAAGTTACCGGAACGGACGTAGGAATTACCGCTCTGCAAATGGACATCAAGGTTGCCGGAATTAACGCGATGATTTTGCAGGAAGCCCTCGAACAAGCCAGAAAAGGTCGCCTTCATATTCTGGAAGTTATGAAACAGGCGATTGATACGCCGCGTGAAGAGATTTCGCCTTACGCGCCGCGCATCATCACGATGCAGATTCATCCCGATAAAATCCGCGACGTGATCGGACCCGGCGGAAAAATTATTCGTTCGATCACCGAAGAAACGGGAGCGAAAATCGATATTTCCGATGACGGCACGATTAATATCGCAACTGCCGACGGCGATGCGGCAAATGCGGCGGTCGAACGCATCAGGGCTTTAACGGCGGAAGCGGAAATCGGCGAAACATATATGGGAACGGTTTCGCGCATTGTTGATTTCGGCGCGTTTGTCGAAATTTTCCCGGGTGTTGACGGTCTTCTGCATATCTCGGAAATTTCCGACCGCAGAATCCGCGACGTGCGCGACGAACTCAAAGAAGGGCAGCAAGTTCTCGTCAAATGTATCGGCAAGGAAGGAAATAAAATCAAACTTTCGCGCAAATCCGTTTTGAATGAAGAAAAAGCCCGCGCCAAAGAGCAATAAATTAAATATCGGGAACCGTTCAGGTTAAAATTGCAATTTTAACCTGAACGGTTCCCGATATTTATCGTTTCCGGCGGAAATAACGGGTTTGAACCGAAAGTTTGTTAAATACACGAAATAAAACAAAATTTTTCTGGAAGCCGTTGTTTATTGGAACTTCTATATCATTGAACGACCGAAAAATCGTTATTTAATAAAGAAATACAAAATATAACGTGCATTTTTTCCGGAATTTTGTTATAGTTTGCCCAAAAGTTTGTTATTTAAATGTTTTAGAATAAAATTTGTTTAGCCCGACAAATTTAGAAAGTTCGGCTAGGTAAAAGAAATGAAAAAAATACAATTCAAGATAATATTTTCAACCATTGTTTTCGCTTCGATGTTAATGGTTACTGTTTCGATAAATGCTGCACCGGTTAAATTTAAACAGGTTGTTCAAGTCGTCAATGCCAAACCCGGCAAAGCCGCAACCGCTAATTTCTCAAAATTGAGCGTGGTTTCCGATCCGGTCAGGATGAAAACTGACGGCGACGGCGACGGCGACGGCGACGATAAAAAGAAAAAAGAAGCCCCGCCGCAAGACGGACGTGTAATTACGATTACAACCGCGCAAATTACGGAAAATACTGAAGAACAATGTCAGTGTGATGACGTTGAAGCGATTGCAATTACCCGCGGCGGATTTCCAAAGTGGCCTCTTTTCGGCTTAGGTGCGGTGCCGCTTGCTTTCATCAAAATTCCCGATGACGGACCGACGCCGACACCGACAACGACACCGCCGACAACCGCGACACCGACACCAACAACCGCGACACCGTCACCGACAGCGACACCCGTTCCCGAGCCGATGACTCTGCTTCTTTTCGGAACCGGACTTGCCGGAGTCGGACTTGCCGCCCGCAAGCGGTTTGGTAAAAAGACGGAAGATGAAGGTGCTGAATAGTTATTAAATTGTTCTGCAAAAAGCATTAAATTCTTAATGCTTTTTGCTAAAGATTTGAGGAATAAGAAGATGAAAAAGATCAGATATAATTTATTATTTGTTTTTGGCTTGATACTGACATTAGGCTTGACGACAGTTTTTGCCGGCGGCAAAGATGAGAAGACTAAGAAAAAAACGAGAAATACGGGTACTTTAACAGTCTTAAGCAGTCCTGAACCGCTAACAGTAAAAGTTGACGGTCAGGTTCTGGGAATGAGCGGAGTTGATGCGCCGGCAGAGTTTGATCTTGCGCCGGGATTTCATACGCTTGAAGTCGAAATACCTAACGGCAAACCGTATATACAGCAAATCGAGATTGTAAGAGGCAGAAAAAATTGTATTTGCTTGAAAATTAATGAGATTGTTGATACGAAACCCTGTCCGTATAATGTAAGGGTTGACGGACCGGATAAGGTTTTGGAAGGCGATTTGATTACGTTTGCTTCGATTGATGCCTTGAATTATCCGACACCGCTCAATTATGTCTGGAAGGTTTCACCGACTTCGGCTAGAATTACCAGCGGACTCGGAACTTCGGCAATTACGGTTGACACCAGCGGAATGGGCGGACAATCAATTACCGCCGAACTCGATGTCAGCGACGGGCTTTATGCCGAACAATGTGCACAGAGACTTCCGGTGGCAACATTGGTCGAATCGATACCGATAGATGAAGCAATAAAGTTTGACGAATTTGAATCGAAAGCCTTTGATGACGATAAAGCGCGGCTTGATCTGTTTGCCGTTCAACTGCAAAACAGTCCGAATTCCCAAGGCTATATCATTATGTATCAGGGAACCGATACGAACAGCGTGCGAAACAGAAACGTTGACCTTTTGAGCAAGCGGACGATGGATTATCTCATCAATGAGAGAGGAGTTGATCCGAGCCGGATTGTTATCACGAAAGGTGGAACGCGCCCGACATCGACCTATGAATTATGGCTGATTCCGCCCGGAGCAAAAACGCCTGTTCCAAGCGGCTACTAATCTGATTCTGAATAATCTTCTGATTAAGGACGGCTTTGAAAAGTCGTCCTTTTTTTGTTTTGTCCTTTGTCGTTTGTCCTTTGTCCGTTGTAAAATTTTTGTTTTACGAAATTAAATTCATAAAATCAATAAGATAAATGATTTGCGAAATTGATTGAACTTAAAAAAACAATCAAAAATCAAAAATCAAAAATCAAAAATCAAAATTATGTCAGCAGAAAATATCGAAACAATTGTAAATTTATCAAAACGGCGCGGCTTTGTTTTTCCTTCATCCGACATTTACGGCGGCTTGGGAAGCAGTTGGGATTACGGGCAGCTCGGCGTTGAATTGGCAAACAATATCAAACAAAATTGGTGGCGTTGGCTCGTTTACGACCGCGACGACATCGAGGGAATAGATTCTTCGATCATTCAAAATCGCTTGGTTTGGAAATATTCCGGTCACGAAGATACATTCAGCGATCCGATGGTTGATTGCCGCGAATGCAAATCACGCCTTCGCGCCGATAAACTTGAAAAACCGGAATGTCCGAATTGCGGATCAAAAGATTTAACCGAACCGCGACCGTTTAATCTGATGTTCAAAACGACAATCGGCGCGACTTCCGCCGAAGACGATCCGATGGCACTTGCCTATTTGCGTCCTGAAACCGCGCAGGGAATTTTTATAAATTTCTTGAATGTGCTGAACACTTCGCGGCGCAAACTGCCGTTCGGCATCGCGCAGATCGGAAAATCTTTCCGAAATGAAGTTACGCCGGGAAATTTTATTTTCCGCACACGCGAATTCGAGCAGATGGAAATGGAATATTTCGTTCAGCCGGAAGACGCGCCGCGAATTCTTCAGGAATGGATCGATTCATTCTGGCAATGGTTTCAAGAGTTGGGAATTTCGGAGAAAAATCTGCTTAAATATGAACAAACCGAGAAAGAACGCGCTCATTACGCCGTGCGTACGGTTGATATTTTGTATCGCTTTTTTCCCGAACGCGAAGAGGAAGATAAACAATGGGATGAACTAATGGGAATTGCCAACCGCACCGATTATGATTTGAAGGCACATTCCAAAAAGCCCGAAAACGAAGAAGGAAAACGTATAAATTCCGACACGACCGAAGATTTATCATATTTCGATCCGCACACGAACAAGCGTTTTTACCCGTATGTGATTGAACCGGCGGCGGGCGTAAATCGCACGATGCTCGCGGTTTTGATGGACGCTTACACCGAAAAAGAAGACGAACGCGGCGAAAAGCGCGTGATCTTAAAACTAAACCCCGAACTCGCACCGATCAAAGTTGCGATTTTGCCTTTAAAGAAAAACAAAGACGAAATCGTCGAACTTGCAAAGAAAATCAAAAAGGATCTGCTCGGCTCTTCGATGCGTGCCGTTTATGACGACACGGGAAGCATCGGCAAACTCTACGCGCGGCAAGACGAAATCGGCACGCCTTTCTGCATCACGGTTGATTTCGAATCTTTGGACGATAATACCGTAACCGTCAGAGACAGAGACACCTGGCAGCAGGAAAGAGTTAATGCCGATCAATTGAAAAATTATTTACGCGAACATTTAGAAAAATAATTTTACATTTCAATCGGATCATTTTCGGGCGGATGACGTTTTACTAAAACGTCGTCTTGCCGAATTTGCAAAATTCGCGGGCGGTTTAATTCGAGAAGTTCGATTGTAATTCGACCAATATCCGTCAAATGCAGAATTTCCAGAGCGTTTTTTGACCAGATAAAATGATCTTTCCAAGACATTTGGCGAGGATTAAAGATAAACATCTTGCTATCAGTTTGAGGATCATAAAAACTTTGTTTATTTGATTTTTTGCGGTTGCAATGAAAACAGGCAAGGGCAAGATTTTCGAGTTCGTCTGAACCGCCTTGTGAAACCGGAATTATATGGTCAATCGTAAATTGGATGAGTTGCCATTTTTCGTCCGTATGACAATATTCACAAAGAAAGTTTGCTCGCCGGCGGATTTTTTTTCTGAATAAAAGGCGAGAATTTACGCGGCAAGATTCACCTCGCCGATTTCCTTTGAATTACGAATTAAACGATTGACGTGGCTTAAATAATCGTCAATTTCTTCGTAAGAATTAAGCTCAGAAAGTTCTTCGGGCGATAATGTGGCAGATTTTTCTTTTTCGAGCAATTCCTCAACGCGTTTTTGCACGGTCGAAGATGCGCGAAAAATTATCACGCCTTGCTCGAGTTCGAGCTTGACGGCATTTTCACGCGGAAGGTTTTCGGGCAAACTGTTCAGAGTTACGTTCATCAGCTAAAGAATTACAAATTTTTTATTTTAATGCAATATTTACCGGAAAAAATCACGAAACTTGCCGAAACGATCAGGCAAAACGGCGGACGGGCGATGCTTGTCGGCGGTTGTGTGCGCGATGAATTGATGGGTTTTGAGCCGACGGATTGGGATGTTGAAGTTTATGGAATCGAGCCGAAAAAGCTTCGGGGAATTCTGGAAAGTTTCGGCAGAGTCGATGCGGTCGGCGAAGCCTTTACGGTTTATAAAATCGGGCAGGATTTGGACATTGCGCTTCCCAGACGCGAGCGAAAAACCGGACGCGGGCATAAAGGTTTTGTCGTCGAAGGCGATCCCGAAATGTCTTTCGCGGAAGCCGCGAAACGCCGCGACTTTACGATCAATGCGATTTTGAAGGACGTTTTAACCGGCGAAATTATTGATATTTATAATGGTCAAAAAGACATCGAAAATAAATTGCTGCGCGTTGTTTCAAAGGAAACTTTTGCAGAAGATTCCTTGCGCGTCCTGCGCGCGGCGCAGTTTGCGGCGCGGTTTGAATTTGAAATTGATGCGGAAACCGTCGAAATTTGCCGACAAATTGATCTGACCGACCTGCCGAAGGAACGCATCTGGGGCGAGTTTGAAAAAATCTTGCTGAAAGCTGAAAAACCTTCAATCGGTCTAAAGTGGCTTTATGATCTGGGCGTTGCCAGACAGCTTTTTCCCGAACTCGAGTCCTTGGTCGGCGTTCCGCAACAGGCGGAATGGCATCCCGAAGGCGATGTTGACGTGCATACACTTATGGTCGCCGATGAAGCGCGGAAATTGATTGACGATCTGCCGTATGCAAAACAGGTTACGGTGATGCTCGGCGCGGTTTGTCATGATTTCGGCAAACCCGCAACAACAAAATTTTTTGACGATAAATGGCGTTCGCACGCGCACGACGAAGCCGGAGTCGCGCCGACGATTTCTTTTTTAGACAAACTCGGAATTTTTACGATTCACGGTTTCGACGTGCGCGAACAGGTCATACAGCTTGTGCGTTATCATCTGAAACCGGGCGAATTTTATAAAGTCAGAGAAAATTTGGGCGACGGCGCGTTTCGCCGTCTGGCGCGAAAGGTCGAGCCGGATTTGCTTTACCGAGTTGCCAAAGCCGATTCTCTCGGCAGAAATCCCGAGTGGCTGCCGAAGGAAAAATGGTTTAAGGCGGAAGCGCAGGAATGGTTTATCGAAAAAGTGCGCGAACTGGCAGTCGAAGAAAAAGCTCCCGAACCGATCTTGATGGGCAGGCATTTAATCGAACTCGGTTTGAAACCCTCGCCGAAATTCGGGGAAATACTCGATAGCATTTACGAAATGCAGCTCGACGGGCAAATTACGAATCTGGAAAATGCCATCGCCGAAGTTAAAAACAGATTTCAATCCGTAATCAAAAGCGCAACGGAAAAATAAAAAAGCCGCCCATTCAGGCAGCTTTGAAAAAAACTTAACTGAGATATCATGGTTTTTTTTCAACCCAGGAATCGAGATGAGGTGTCGGGTCTATCAAATCACCGCGCCGTTTATAGGGCATAGTATCCTGTTTAAACGGAATTGAAAGACTTCCCGAATACATTTCGAGATGCAGTTGGGTTCCTCCCGGCTGTTTCCCGACTTTGGCGATCATTTGTCCTTTGGTTACTTTCGCTCCGACCTGAACCATCATCGTATCAACTTCGCCGTAGCGCACGACGCAGTAATCATCATCGTAAATATCGCCGTGTTCGATTGAAATCACGCAAGTTCCGTAGCTGTCAAAACCGCCGCCGGCTTCGATAACTTCTCCGTCATCAACCGCATAAACCGGAGTTCCGACCGGTGCGGCTAAATCTACGCCGGCGTGTTTGCGCTTGCCTCCGTCGCGCGGCGCGGAAAAACGGCACGACCCATTTGTTTTATAACTGTCAACCTTTTTAGCGAGTGGAAAGATTCTCATTTTATAAATTTATCTCCTTCAAATTAATTCTTATTACTGTTTATTATTTAATTTTAACGGTAAATTACCGGTTGAAACAGTTATAACTTTTCCGAAATAAAAAAACACTATCCATTCGGGTGGTAATTTTTTATAATTTTGCTCGAATCGAGTCCGAAGAAAATTACCGCGCGTCGAATGGATTACAAATATTTTTTCATTTATCATCAATTTATACGCAACATATCTTTTTTTATGGACGGATTATGTAAAACCGTAAAACCAAAAGGGAGAATCCAGAATGGAACAAAAATATATCAAACTTTATGATGAATACACGCATTCGAGCGATATGAACCGCCGCGATTTTTTAGATCGCTTGATAAAGTTGACGGGAAGTTCGGCTCTCGCACTGGCGATTTTGCCGGGTCTGGAAAATAATCAGGCAAAGGCGCAGACCGTTGCCGCAGACGACAAAAAACTCGAAACGAAATACATCGAATATGCGGGCGAAAGCGGAAAAATGCGCGGCTACTTGGCAACGCCGAAAAAGCTGAAAAAAAACACTCCGGCGGTCGTGATAATTCACGAAAATCGCGGGCTTAACGCGCATATCGAAGACGTTGCGCGCCGTGCCGCGCTTGCCGGATTTATCGCGCTCGCGCCGGACGCGCTTTCGCCTTTGGGAAATACGCCGGAAGATATGGACAAAGCGCGGGAATTGATCGGCAAATTGGACAGGGAAAAAACCGTAAAAGATTTTGTCGCGGCGGTTTCATATCTGAAAAATTATAAAAATTCCAACGGAAACGTCGGCTGTATCGGTTTTTGCTGGGGCGGCGCGATGGCAAATCAATTGGCGGTCAATTCGCCGGATATGAAGGCGGCGGTCGCGTTTTACGGAAGTCAGGCGAGTCTGGCAGACGTGCCGAAAATAAAAGGCGCGATTCAGTTTCACTATGCGGAAATTGACGAGCGAATCAATAAAGGAATCGCCGATTACGAAGCGGAACTAAAGAAAAACAACGTCAAATTCGAATCGTATATGTATAAAGGCGTAAATCACGCTTTCCACAACGACACGAATGAAGCGCGCTACAACGCCGAAGCCGCCAAACTCGCCTGGGAACGAACGATCAAGTTTTTAAAAGAAAATTTATCCGGGAAGAAAAAAGACAAAAAGTAATACTAAACAGAAAAAAGATTATGTTAAGCAGACGGTCTTTGACCGCCGTTGTTTATTGCAATCGAAATCGCCGGTCAAAGACCGCCTGTTTAACCGTTGATTGTTTGTTGTTAATTGATATAAATTGCTAAAAGTAATGTTTTAAATTGTTCAAAGAGTTTAATTTATAGTTTAGATTAAGCTATTGTTATGACAATACTTATCGGATTTTAGACAAATCGCAAATTGCAAATTGCAAATTGCAAATCCAAATGAGTTTTCTGAAAAACTTTACGGTTGATATTACGCCGCTCAAGGTTTCGAGAGATTATCGGTTGCTCTTTTTCGGGCAGCTGATTTCTTTTTTCGGGACGATGATGACGTTTATCGTCGTGCCGGTGCAGATGTATCAACTCACCGAATCGAGCCTATACGTCGGACTTTTGGGCGTGGCGGAATTCGTGCCGATGTTTTTTCTCGCCTTTGTCGGCGGCGCGTTGGCGGATTCGGTTGATCGGCGGAAAATGCTGCGCCTTACCGAAATCGGACAGACGATCACGGTGGCGATCCTTTTAATAAACGCGCTTTTGCCGAATCCGCAGATTTGGGTTTTATTTTTGGCGGCAGGACTTCACGCCGGACTTGCCGGTTTGCAAAGACCTTCGTTCGAAGCCTTGATTCCGAAGATCGTGCCGCTCGAACTTATGCCGGCGGTCGCTTCCCTTAATGCGATTCGCTTTGAATTCGGTTTTATTCTCGCACCGATCTTAGGCGGCGTAATCATTGCCAAATACGGCGCGTCATTCGCGTATCTGATTGATCTGCTGACGTTTGCGGCTTCGCTGACAGCAGTTTGGATGATTCGCGCCATTCCGCCGCCGCCCGGTGCCGACCGACCGAATCTCGACTCCGTCAAAAAAGGTTTCCGCTATGCGATAAGCCGTCAGGAACTTCTGGGAACTTATCTAATTGACATCAACGCGATGTTTTTCGGAATGCCGAAGGCACTTTTCCCGGCATTGGCGGTTGCTTTCGGCGCGGCTTCTTCGGTCGGGCTTTTTTATTCGGCAATCGCGGTCGGCGCTTTGATCGCCACATTTACGTCGCGCTGGGCGCAATGGGTTCACCGCCACGGTTTGATGGTCACGCTCGCGGCTGGCGGCTGGGGCGTGGCGATCACGTTTTTCGGTTTTTCCGGCAATCTTTATTTAGCTCTGTTTTTCTTGGCAGTCGCCGGATATTTCGATATGATCAGCGGAATCTTTCGCCAGACGATCTGGAATCAAACCGTTCCCGACCATTTTCGCGGTCGCCTTGCCGGAATCGAGATGATAAGTTTTATGACCGGACCGATGCTCGGCGATGCCGAATCGGGTGTTGTCGCGTATTTTACGGACGTTAAAACTTCGATAATTTCAGGCGGAATTTTAACCGTTATCGGCACGATCGTTCTCGTAGTTCTTTTACCGAAATTTGTCAAATATGACGGGCGCGAAGGTTTGAAGCAAAAGGAACTCGAAGAAAAACTGAGAGCGGAATCTCGAAAATGAATGATTCGCCGAAATTTGATAAGCTAAACGTAATTAAAATTTTGGAGCGAAAATTAATTTATGCCGATTGTAAAAAAACGTGAGATCGAAGTTATGGCGCAACTCAGCGGCGAAGAACTCAGAAAATATTTGCTGAGATTGCCCGCGAAAAAAGAACAATTAGATGATTTGTTCGATTATCTCGAATTAAAACTCGAAGACGAACCGTGCGATCACACATCGCGTTTTACAATGCAGTTTTTGATGCAAAACAGAATGGATTTTGCAAAAATTTCCGGCTGGCTTTCGCAAAACGGCGGTTATTGCGATTGTAAAATAGTCGAAGAAATTGCTGCCGAATGGTGGAAGATTTTCGCTGATTTCGATGAGGATTTTGAAACTGAAAGGAATATTTAACCGCGAAAGAATGTAAAAAGACGCGAAAAATATATCGAAAATCATTTGTCGGGATGATTTTTGATATATTCGTTGTCAAGTTTTCAGTGTTTTTTTTCATATCTATATCTTAACTGATGCCGACGCAAGCCGGGAGCGCAGACTGCCAGTCTGCATGAGTCCGATAGGACGAAAGGGGCGTTACGTAAAAAAAAATCAAGGTTATTTTTATCAAAGGCTTGTTCGCGCTCACGAAGCTCTGCCGGGCGCGCAAAGGTGCGCGTCCGGCACTTTTCTTATTTTGCGTAACATCAGTCTTAAATTAAACAATCGTCTTTTCGTGTAATTCGTGTTTGATATTCAAAATTTCCGTATAATCCGCGCAGTTTTGAAAAATCTTTGAAATTCGCGTAATTTGAGGTAGAATTGTCCAATCACTCAAAATATATTGAGTTCCCCAAAACCATACACAGGATTTTTAAAGTATATGAAACAACTTCAAA
>CAYUGW010000085.1:0-10790 GCA_964444245.1 uncultured Blastocatellaceae bacterium
GCGAACTGCTCGCGCGTGGCGGCAAACAATCTGATGACGCTGCGATGCGAAACGATCACGCCTTTCGGCACACCGGTCGAGCCTGACGTGTAGATGATATATGCCGGATTGTCTGCTGTCAGATCAGCAGCAGATAGATTGGCGTTTAGGCAATTATTCAATTCCGTTCGGACACGGTCGTCGTCAAGGCAAATAACGTGCGACGATCCGGGACCGGATTCTAGATCGGCAAATTGCCCGGCTAAAGATGAAGTAGTTAAAAGAATAGCGGCGGCGGCATCTTTGACGACGAAGCGGACGCGTTCGGCGGGATACATCGGGTCGAGCGGCACATACACGGCACCGCATTTGAGGGCGGCAAGGATCGAAACGATCAGATCGGGCGAGCGGTCGAGGAAAATAACGATGCGCGAACCCGGCAAAACGCCGTTCAAAGAGAGATATTCAGCCAGACGATTCGCCCGCTCGTTGAGTTCACCGTAGGAAATGCTTTCATTTTCAAACGTCAGGGCAATCGAAGATGGATGAAGTTTGACCGTTTCCTCAAACATCTCGTGCAAGCAGAAATCGCTTTTATATTCTTTTGTTGGTTCTTCCTTTGCCAGTAACTGTCGCCGCTCTTCCGGCGTTAGCAAAGAAAGTTCGACAACGCGATTTTCGGGATTTTTTATGATTGATTCCAGCAAAGAACCGTAATATTTCAGCATTCGGCTGATGGCGGCTTGCGTAAAAAGCGCGGTATTGTATTGCAAATTTGCCGTAAGCCCTGTCCCTTTATCCAGCACTTCGAGCGTCAAATCGAATTTCCCGTTTCGATTGGCAACCGGAATCGAAAAAAGCTGCAAATCGGTGGTTGAAACATTTTTGAGCGGCATTTCCTGCAAAACGAACATTACTTGAAAAAGCGGCGTTTGATGCAAATTTCGCTCGGGTTTTACGGCTTCAACGACTTTCTCGAACGGAACTTCACTGTGTGCGAGGGCATCAAGTATTATTGCCCGGACATTTTGCAGTAATTCTTTGAAACTCAGATTCTGCCCTATCTTGCTTCGTATCGCCAGCGAATTTACAAACAGTCCGATTAATCCTTGCGTTTCGAGAGTTTCGCGGTTTGCGACAGGCGTTCCGATGACTATATCCTCTTGTCCCGAATAACGACTAAGAAGTATTTTCCAAGCGGTCAAAAGCGTCACGAAAAGCGTTACGCCTTCGCGTTCGGCTAGTTCGCGCAAACTTTGCGTGAGTTCGCCGGAAATTTCGAACGAAAGTTGTTCGGCAATAAAATTTTCCGATGTCGCACGGCGAACTCCGTCAAACGGCAAAGTCAGCACCGGATTAACACCTGCCAGAGTGCGTTTCCAATAATCCAAATGAGATCGAAATTTATCTTCGTTCA
This sequence comes from uncultured Blastocatellaceae bacterium, assembly GCA_964444245.1. Lineage (GTDB taxonomy): Bacteria > Acidobacteriota > Blastocatellia > Pyrinomonadales > Pyrinomonadaceae > JAHCHG01. The sequence goes on from CAYUGW010000085.1 coordinate 1,397, forward strand.
GATTTTCACGCTGCCAGAGCGCGTAATCGGCATATTGAATCGGCAGATCTTTGAGCGGGGAATCTTTTCCGTGAGAATAGGCTTCATACAATTCGGTCAATTCACGAATCAAAATATTATTAGACCAGCCGTCGCTGATTATGTGATGCATCGTCAAAATCAACAAATGCTCGTTTTCAGACAACCGCAGCATCTTGATCCGCCACAAAGGAGCGTTACTTAAATCAAACGGCGTTTCGGTTTCAGCCGAGATATGAGCGAAAGTTTCGGTTTCACGGCTTGCGGCGAAAAGTTCCGAAAGATCAATCAACGGCAGTTTGAATGGTATAAATTCATTGATGACTTGTACCGGAATGCCGCCCGCCGGATTCGGCGGAAACGACGTACGTAAAGAATCGTGTCGGCGCACGATTTCATTCAGACTTTTTTCCCAAGCAGAATAATTCAACGCGCCGTCTAAACGAATGACAGACGGGATCGCATACGCCGTGCCGTGCGGTTCGAGTCTGTGCAAAAACCATAAACGCTCCTGCGCGAAGGAAAGCAACAAAGGAGACTGATTATCGCGGTGCGTCGGTTTTGCCGGTGTTTTTCCGGCAATACCTTTTTGTGACAATAGTTGCCGGACGAGTTCTATCTTTTCCTGATCAATCATTTTTTATAAATATTTACAAATTTCAGTTCGCCGTCAGACTTTTGACTTCTTCCGCCGAAAGAGATTCAACCTGTAAAATCGTAGAAGCGATTTCTTCAACGATTTCGCGTGTCCCCCAGGAATTGGTCAGCAATTCGAGCAGTCCGCTCACGGTCGGTTTTTGAAAAAGTCCGGTCAATGAGAAATCGGTTTGAAAATAACTGCGAAGTTTCGCAACTACCTCCATAGCAATCAGCGAGTGTCCGCCGAGCGCAAAAAGTCGTCATCGAGTCCTATCCGATCAATCTTTAAAGCCTCCGCAAGCAGCTGGGCGATGAACTGTTCCGCCGGAGTTTGCGGAGCGACAAATGCCGGCTGTGTTTGCGTTTGCAGTGTATCCGGCAACAGCAATCCTTGACGATTTATTTTTCCGTTCGGAAGCAAAGGCATTTCATCAAGCCAAACAAATCGGGAAGGCTGCATATAATCGGGTAAAGTCAGTTTCAGATCCTCCTCTAATTTCCGCTGTAGTTCGTCCGTTTCGGATTTTTTTTCAAACGGCACGACATAAGCGATCAGACGGGCGTTTTTATTTTCGCCGCGCAACATTACCGAAACATCTCGCACCCCTTCGCTTTGACGTATTACGGATTCGATCTCGCCCGGTTCGATGCGAAAACCGCGTAATTTTACCTGCTGATCGAGACGACCGAGAAATTCAATCTCGCCGGTTTTTGTGAAACGCCCGAGATCGCCTGTGCGATACATCCTCACGCCGGATTTATTGCTGAACGGGTCGGGAATAAAGCGTTCGGCAGTCAAATCGGCGCGGCAATGATAACCGCGACCGACTGCGACACCCCCAATCCATATCTCTCCGCCGACCTCGATCGGCACGGGAAGCAAATTACTGTTCAAAATATAAATCTGCGTATTGGAAATCGGTTTTCCTATCGGTACATTCGCGCTTCCGAGTGATAATCGGCATTTCCACGCCGTCACATCAACCGCCGCTTCGGTCGGTCCGTATAAGTTATGCAGTTCGGATTGTTCTAACAGAGCAAAAAAACGTTCGATCGAATCGGCTGTCAAAGCCTCGCCGCTGCAGATAACTCGATTCAAACTCCGGCATTCCGGTACATTCTCTTCTTCGAGAAAAACTCGAAGCATCGCCGGAACAAAATGCGCTGTGGTCACACGCTCGCGGCGAATCAAATCGGTCAAATATCCGCTGTCCCGGTGTCCGCCTGGTTTTGCGACGGCAATCCGTGCGCCGACGATCAAAGCCCAGAATAATTCCCACACCGAAACGTCGAAACTCAGAGGCGTTTTATGCAAAACGCAATCTTCTGAGGTCAGCCGATAAGCATCCTGCATCCAGAGCAGACGGTTGACGATACCGCCGTGCGTGTTCATCGCTCCCTTCGGCTGTCCGGTCGAACCGGATGTGTAAATCATATAAGCGAGATTTTGCGCGGTCGCCCGTTTTGCCGGATTTGACGAGCTTTCCTGATTAATACTTGACCGTTCTTTATCAATGCGTACAATTTGCGCTCCGGTGTTCGGCAAAGATTCGGCTAAATGATCTTGAGTTAAAATCAAACGAGCACGAGCGTCGTTCAGCATAAAAGTTCGTCGTTCCTGCGGATATGCCGGATCAATCGGCACATATGCCGCTCCGGTTTTGAGAATCGCAATCAGCGCGACAAACATTTCCAATGAACGCTCCATACACACGGCAATCAATTCTTCCGGTGCGCCGCCTTGCTTGATCAAATAATGAGCAAGGCGGTTACTTCGTTCGTTAAGTTCACGGTAAGTCAAATGTTCTCCGGCAAAAACAATCGCCGCCGCATCCGGCGTTCGTGCCGCTTGTTCCTCGAACAAATAATGCAGACAGTTATTTAAATCATATGATTTTTCGGTATCGTTCCACTTCCGCAATTGTTTCAACTGCGCCGCTGAAACCGTGTAAGCCGTGTGCCGTGCATCCGGCTCATTTATCATCTTCTGCAAGACATCACTGTAATAATCTGCCAAATCTTCAAAAGACGTTTCACCTAATTGCGCCTGATCAAGTTCGAGTTGCAGCGATAATTGATCTGAATTCGGGTCGAGAATAAAATTGGCAAGTAAAGCCAAATTCGTCCGGGTCGAAAAATCGCCGCCGAGATATTCGACCTCTTTCAATCCAAGCAGCGGATCAAAAACGTGAAAATGGATAAAATTAAAACCCGTATCTATCAGAGTTGCGCCGTGATTGAAACGGCGTTGAATTTCCGCCAGCGGATACAAACGGTGCGGAAATATGTCCTGTTCCCGCGCAAATACGCGGCGGCTCAATTCACTCCACGTTTCGTTTTCCAAACGAACGCAAAAAGGCACGGTATTCAGAAATAAACCCAGTATGCGTTCGCCTTCGTTCAATTCCTCCCGCCCGTGGCTGACCAATCCGGTCGTGATTTCCGTTTGCCCGGTGAATAAACTCAAAACTTTGAGATGTGCCGACAGCAGAACATTTTTTAACGGAACATCCGTTTTTTGAGCGAGTTCACGCAAAGACGGCAGAACTTCCGGCGGCAGTTCGACGTTTCGGTTTTGAATTTGCGACGCGTTTTTATCAGTTGAAATCGTCGAACCGAGAAGCGATGTCGAATGGTTTCCGGCAATATTTTCAGCCCAATAAGCACGGGACGCTTCCGATGCCAGAGATTCTCTTTCCAACGCAACAAAATCACGAAAAGCCGCAACGGGCAGATCAGAAAGTTCCTGATTCAAATAAAGTTGAAACAGCTCGGTGAGCATTGTCGCAGCACTCCAACCGTCGAGAATCGCGTGATGGCAAGAGTAAGAAATCTGCAAATTCCCGTCATCCAAACGGTGAACCGCAAAGCGCAAAAGCGGAGATTTTTCAAGGTCAAAACCCTGCCGCTTTTCCTCTGTCTGCCACGCGGCAAGCACAATTTCCTGCTCCTGTGCCGTCAAATCTCTCAAATCCGCCGCGAGAAGAGGAATTTCCGCTTTTCGGTGAACCAGTTGTAACGGCTGACTGAAATTAGTGAAATCAAACGAAGTGCGAATCATCGGATGACGGGCGGACAATTCATTAAGTGCGTCGCGCAATTTTTTCTCGTCAAAGGCGGCTCTTACACGAAAACTCATCACATCGTGATAAACAGCCGCTTCCTTTCCTCCGAGTTCGCCGTGAAACAACATTCCAGCCTGAAGCATTGTCAGCGGGTATGCGTCTTCAATGTCGGCGGAGATTTTTTGACGATCTGCATCGGAAATCAAACCGAATGCCGCTGAAATATTCTGTGCCGGAGGCGAGTTTCGAGCGGAAGTCCGGGTGATCGAGATCAATTCTCGAATATTCGGATGCCGAATTAACTGCTGAACGGAAAAATTTATTCCGCACGCGGCGGCGCGTGAAACAACCTGTAAACTTCTGATCGAATCACCGCCTAGATCAAAGAAATTGTCCGTAATGCCGACCTGCTCCACTCCCAAAACCTGCGCCCAAATTTCGGCAAGTTTTTTCTCGGCAATCGTGCGCGGTGCGGTGAAAGATTCTCTTCGCCCCGACGTAAGACTTTCGGGCGTTGGCAAAGCACGGCGGTCAATCTTTCCGTTATATGTCAGCGGCAGCGAATCGAGTATGAAAAAATTCGCCGGAATCATTTGCTCAGGCAATATCCGGGCTAGAAAGTTTCGCAGTTCGTTTGAATCAATCGGTGCATTTTTAATCGGTGCGATATATGCTATCAGCCGAGCGTTCTCGCCGCTTGCTGATTTATGGACGATAACGGCGGCTTGACCGACTGCCGGATGTTGTGTCAGACGAACTTCGATTTCCTCAAGTTCGATACGAAATCCGCGAATTTTGACTTGATTGTCAATCCGTCCTAAAAACTCCAGCCGACCGTCGAGATCGTATCGCGCGAGATCGCCGCTGCGGTAAAGCCTTGCACCGGATTTCCCGCCGAACAAATCCGGAACGAATTTCTCGGCAGTAAAATCCGGGCGATTTAAATAGCCGCGAGCGATTCCCGAACCGCCGAGATAAAGTTCGCCCCCCGCGCCGTGCGGAACAGGGTTCATTTGTGAATCGAGCAGATATATTTGCGAGTCAGTTATCGGGCGACCGATGGAAATAAATTCGGAATCGTGAGCGGTCAGCTCGTCAACCGAACTCCAAACAGTATTTTCCGTCGGACCGTATTCGTTAAATAAAGCGGTGTTTTCAAGTTTTTTTCGGTGTCTGTTCAGTAATTCCAAAGTTCCGGCTTCGCCCGCAATGATAACGGTATGCAAAGTTTCCAACTGTTCAGGCGCGGCTGCTTCAAGCAAAACGCTGTAGAGCGACGGCGGAGCTAAAAGATGCGAAATTCGCTGACTTTCGATTATTTCGAGCAGAGCGGACAAATTCTGCTGAAAATTTTCCGGCGGCAAAACTAAAGTGCCGCCCTGCGCGAGTGTCCAAAAGATTCCCGCGACCGAACTGTCAAAAGCAAAAGGCGAGATAAGCAGATAAGATTCGACCGTTTTTTGATAATAATCAAATCTGGCGCGGGTTGAATGAACAGCGTTACGATGACTGATGACAACGCCTTTCGGCTGTCCGGTCGAACCGGAAGTGTAAATGATATAAGCCGCATTTGCCGGATTTATTTCAGAAACCGGCGGCATCCGGCGTTCAGAGGCAATTTTATTCCAATCAGTATCCGGACAAATTACCTGCGCGTTGGTTTCCGGCATTTTTTCGAGCAACGAACTGTGCGTCAAGACAACTGCTGCCTTACTGTCCCGGAGCATAAAAGCCATTTGTTCACGAGGATAAGCCGGATTGAAAGGCACATAAACTCCGCCCGCTTTCAAAATTCCGAGCAATCCGATTAAGACCTCGACCGAGCGTTCGAGACAAAGAACGACCGGAATCTCCGCTTTCACGCCGAGAAATCGGAGATACTTCGCCAGTTGATCGGCGCGCTCGTTCAGTTCGCCGTAAGTCAAACGCTCCAAGCCGCAAACGACCGCAGCTGCGTCCGGCTGACTCTCGGATTGACGTTCGATCAAATTGTGCAGGCATTCATCAACGGAATAATTTTTCGCCGTTTGATTAAAATCGGTAATCAACAAATGCTTTTCCGAAACATCCGTCATAATCAAAGAAGAAAGAGGTTTTGCAGGTTCTTTTTCCGCGTTTTTGACCAATTCGCAAAGTTGACCAAGCAATCGCCGCGCGGCTTCATCCGAAAAATATTCGGGATCGAAATGCAGTTGAAAATCGATTTTCTCAGCGTGCTGAAACACCGATAATTTAAGTTTAAAGCGGTCGCGACAGACGCTTAATTGTTCGACTGAGAATTCTACGCCTGCCGCGTTCGCCTTTTCCGGCAGTTCGACAAAATCGAATAAATGCGGAATAAACCCGGTTTGCGCCGCGACGGATTCGGTTTGTAAATTATCCAATGAATCCCGGGAAAAATATTCCTGATGAGTCATTATTTCTTGAACTTCTCTCTCGACTTGATCAAGCGTTCGGTCAAACGATGCGGCATTTTGAAATTCAAAAACAAGCGGAATATACTGCGCGTAAAGACCGAGTGCTTTTTCCAATTCTTCCGACACCCGACCGTTAAATTCCGCTCCGGTCAAAATCGATGTTTGTCCCGTCCAACGCGCAAGCGCACCCGCCCAGCAAGACAGGAAAAAACTCTGCATCTTTATTTTTCGTCCGCCGCAAAAAATTCTTACCGAATTGATTATTTCATTCGTTAACTCAACGGAAATATGACGCGGCGCAAAAGCAGCTTTTTCATCCGGTTTTTTTTCAAAAGGCAGTTTTGCCAGCCACAAATGATCGCTTATCGACTTGTTCCGAAAAGTGTTTTTTGCAATGTCTTCGCTTAGAATTTCGCTCTGCCACTCTGAAAATTGAACATATTGAATCGGTTCCGGTTCAATATGTTCGCTTTCATCGCCAATCGAAGCATAAATAGCTGTCAATTCCGAATAAATGTTTTTTAATGTTTCCGCGTCGGCGCACAATGCCGGCAGATCGAAAACTACAATCGTTTCCTGCGGCGATATGTCCAGCAGAAAAATTCGATTCAAAGCAGGAAGTTCAAATTCGGTCGAAGAGATATATTCTTCATACGGCAATTCGCCGGAAACTGAAAACAGTTTTTCCTTTGAACTGATTTTCAGCAAATTTGAAGCAATATCGACATCTTCGGCAATCACCTGCACGGGAATTTTCATTCCTGCCAATTGATGAAACATCGTGCGAAGAATTTCGTGACGCTCGCTTAATTTTTTAACTGCGGCTTCAAATCTCTGACGGTCGATTGCGCCCCGCACATTAACGGACAGCCGGGCGCGATAAAACTCGTCCTTTTTCTGTAATAACCACAAATGTTTCTGCTGAGCAGATAGTCTGAATCCTTTTATATATTTCAAGGACATGTGGAAGTTTCTCCTCTGTGTTCAATTTAAGCGGTAGAATAAAGCGTCAGATTATCAAGCCTGTGCAGAATAACAATTAGAATTTAATAATTTGTTGTTTATCGCCTACGAGAAGATATGTCTCGTCATTAAACGGACTTTTACAATTTGTTAGTCACAAACATCGACTAAGACGGCTTTGATTAGATGAAAATTCAGTAGTTCAGTTACATAACCGCTCATCGGATAATTCCAACCACACGTTAAAAATTTGTTTTAAATTCATAGATGCCGGATTAGATTTAACTAAAAGCAAAGATCTATTTCGGTTCTTCGCGAAAGACCCGCAGAAGTTCGTTTTTTAATATCGAACAGACTTTGCCGATTCAATCTTTTCCGGGTTCATAATGAAATAAGAATTGAGCGTTTAAGAAAAATTTATAGTGTCAAATACTTTCGCTAAAACTTCTGATTTAATAAGGCTTCTTCGCCGCCGCGCCGAGATTGAAGGCAAAAAAAACGCCTTTATTTTTCTAGCCGACGGCGAAATTGAAAGTTCGCTATTATCGTATACCGACCTGGACGCGCAAGCGCGGCGCATCGGAGCGTTTTTGCAAGAGAACGGAGCCGTCGGAGAAAGAGTTATGCTCTTTTATCCTTCCGGGATTGATTTTATTTCCGCCTTTTTCGGTTGTCTCTATGCGGGCGCAGTTCCCGTTCCGGCGTATCCGCCGCGCCAAACCGATTCTTTCGCTCGGTTACAAGCCATTATTAAAGATTGTCAACCTCGTTTTGCTTTGACAGCGGCGAATATCAAACAACGGCTCGCGGGCAGATTAAGTGAAAATTCAAATCTGCAAAATCTAAAGCTCATAGATGTGAACGAAATCGAAACGGAACGAGAATCAAGGTGGCAGCATCCGAAAACCGGTGCCGGTTCAGCGGCTTTTATTCAATACACCTCGGGTTCGACCTCGACACCGAAGGGCGTTTTGGTGACACACGCCAATTTGCTGCACAATCAGGAATTAATCAAACAGGCTTTCGAACAAAATGCCGATTCGATCATCGCAGGCTGGCTTCCTCTTTATCACGATATGGGACTGATCGGAAACATTTTGCAAACGCTCTATTTGGGCGTTCATTGCGTTTTAATGTCTCCGGCATCCTTTCTGCAAAAACCTTTTCGCTGGCTGAATTCAATTTCCCGTTACCGGGCAACGACCAGCGGCGCACCGAATTTCGCATATGATTTATGCATTAAGCAAATTAATGCAGAGCAGAAAGAACAACTCGATTTGAGCAGTTGGAAAACGGCGTTTAACGGCGCGGAACCGATTCGCCAAACTACGCTCGCAAATTTTGCCGCCGCATTTGCCGATTGCGGCTTTAAAAGAGAATCTTTTCGACCGTGCTACGGTTTGGCGGAAGCCACACTTTTTGTCAGCGGGAAAGCCGGTCTGACCACTCCGTTATATTTATCGGAAAGCGATTATCAGCAAAATCAAGTCCGCCTGATCGCTCCCGACGACAAAAAAGCGCGCCCCGTTGTCAGTTGCGGCAAATTTTCCGCAGATCAGCAGATAATAATTGTAAATCCCGAAACATCAAAGGTTTGTGCTTCTGATGAAATCGGAGAAATTTGGATTTCCGGCAAAAGCGTTGCCGAAGAATATTGGAATAATCGGGAAGAAACCGCAAAAACTTTTCGAGCCAAACTCGATAATGACCGGACAATTAATTTTTTGCGAACCGGCGATTTGGGATTCATTCGCGGCGGCGAACTTTTTGTCACAGGGCGGCTCAAGGATTTAATCATAATCCGGGGTCGCAATCATTATCCGCAGGACATCGAGCAAACCGTCGAGCGCAGCCATCCGGCTTTACGACACAACGGCGGCGCGGCATTTTCCATCGAAGATGCCGGCGGAGAACGACTGATTATCGTCCAGGAACTCGCTGAACGCCGAACTTCGCAAAACTTGGATGAAGTTTTCGATAGTATCCGGCAAGCCGTCGCCGAACAGCACGAACTGCAAGTGCAAAATATTGTTCTTCTGCCTCCCGCAAATCTGCCGAGAACTTCAAGCGGAAAAGTGCGCCGCCGAACGTGCCGTCAATTTTTTCTCGACGACGAATTTAAAGCCGTCGCTCGATGGCAATCTGATCATCGAGGGAGATAATCTGCTCGCCCTCAAAGCGCTGCTCCCCACTCACGCCGGCAAGGTGAAGTGCATCTACATCGACCCGCCTTACTACACGGGCAACGAAGGCTGGGTCTACAACGACAACCTCACGCAGCCGCAGTTCAAG
>CAYUGW010000086.1:0-10776 GCA_964444245.1 uncultured Blastocatellaceae bacterium
CCGCAAAAGAAGGGCTTGCGCTGACGAACGGCACGACCGTGATGACGGCTGTCGGTTTATTGGAAACTCATCGAGCAAAAAATTTAAGTGAAATCGCCGATATTTCGGGCTGTTTGAGTCTGGAAGCGTTAAACGGGACAACGCTCGCGTTTGATGAAAGAATTCACGCGCTCCGACCGCATCCGCGCCAGATGCTATGCGCGGCAAACCTGCGCGAAATTTTGGAAGGAAGCGAATTTACACGCGAATTTGATCCGGCAAATGTGCAGGATGCTTACACTTTGCGCTGTATGCCGCAAGTTCACGGCGCGTGTCGCGACGCAATCGCCTACGCCGAATGGGTCGTCAATATCGAACTGAATGCGGTTACGGATAATCCTTTGATCTTCGTAAAGGAAGAAGGGGAGAAGGGGAGACAGGGAGAAGGGGAGACAGGGAGAAGGGGAGACAGGGAGAAGGGGAGACAGGGTGATGGGGAGAATATTGATGAAAATCAAAACATCTCCCCATCTCCCCATCTCCTCATCTCCCCTTCTCAGATAGAGGTGATCAGCGGCGGAAATTTTCACGGTGAACCGCTTGCGCTTTCGATGGATTATCTGGCAATTGCTTTGTCGGAACTCGGAAATATTTCGGAAAGACGCATTATGCGCCTTACCGATGAAAGCTCGAACGCGCACGTTTTACCCGCATTTTTGACGGAAAACGGCGGTTTGAATTCAGGTTTTATGATCGTTCAATACACTGCCGCTGCGCTTTGCACGGAAAACAAGGTTCTGGCGCATCCGGCAAGTGTTGACACGATACCTTCGTCGGCAAATGTCGAAGATCACGTTTCGATGGGCGTAACATCGGTTTTAAAACTCAGTCAAATTTCCGAAAATCTCGAACAAATTCTCGCCCTCGAACTTTTTTCCGCCGCGCAAGCCGTTGATTTTCGCAAAAAAGAAATCGGTGCGGACAAAAAACTCGGCAGAAAAACCCAGCCGGTTTATGATCTGATTCGCCGGCAAGTTCCGTTTATCGAGGAAGATACGGTGATGTACCCGTATATGAAAATCGTCAAGGATTTGTTAAAAGACTGGAGCGCAGGCAGCCTGCCTGCATGAGTCCGATAGGACGAACAAGCGTTTGCATGGAAATTAAGTATATAGAAATCACAGGCTTTTTCGCGCTCACGCGCTCATGCCGGCAGGCTGCCGGCGCTCCAGTCAAAAAAAAAGCGAAGCCCGGGAGCTTCGCTTTTTGACCGGAAAGTAACTTTCGCCACACTTATTGAAGTATCTGCGTTGTTACTTTTCTGGTCAGAGGATTTACGGTAAATCGAATCAATCTCAAAAGCGGATTGTTAGTGCCGCCGTTTGAAGTGCTGCCCGTGCTTCTTGTTCCGGCATTTTGATTCGGTGAATTTTCCGGCAAAAGCTGATCGCTAACGATTGTAAATTGCGACGGACCGTTGGCAAAACCCAAGACGCGCAAAATATAAGTCGTATCGGGCTGAACACTTGCCGAAACGAATTCGCTGGCGGTCGCTCCGGCGGATGACGAAAGAACCGTGCCGTCAACCGTTCTGAGTTCAAAATCGAGATCAACTGCGGTCAGCGAACTCAAAGCGGCTTCCAATACAAGCGCATCGGATTTGGTCGTAATTTCCACATCATCCCACGTAATTCCTTTGAATGCCGGATCGCCCCAGGTTGCACTTGCCCCGGTTGTGGCGGTCGGTTCGCCTGCCAGCAAAGTTCCGGTTTTTTCTTCGCGGAAAATCGAAAATGTTACAGGAGCCGGCGGATTTCCCGTTCCGTCGCCGCCGCCCGAACCCGTTCCGACGGTCGAACCGGCAAAAGCATTGCCGTAAATTTTTGCATCGAAAGTAAACAGTTGTGCCAGCGGATTGTTGAATTCAAAGCGTTTTGCGCTTGAAGTTTGACCGAGTTCAAGCGTTTGATTATAGATAAACGTTGAACCTTGATCGCCGTTTCTAACGGTTACGGTCGGATTTGAAATGCTCGTGATCTCAAATTCGATTGCACCGTAAATCGTTTTTACCGAACTGTTTGCTCCGCGCGCGTTGGTCAATTTATTGTCAAAAGCCATCACGCCGTTTGAATATGTGATATTTGAAATTGCGGAGTCAACTGCGTTCGTTACATCTTGCCGTTCAGTCGAAGGCAACGAGCTTCCCGAAAATTCGGAGAAACCTAACTGCCCGGTTTGATTTACACCGATGGCGCGTACGACATATTCGTGGTCAAATAAATTATTCAAGCCTTCCGGCGCAAAAACTTCGCGAACAGCACCTTCATCTATAAAGAAAGTTTTGTTTCCGTCAACAAATCCGACGTGGCGAAAACCCGTCGTCGAAGCATCGCCGTCGGCAAATTCGCGTTTTCCGTTCGGCTGCCGCCGGTTTTCAAAACCGACCTGGCGTTTTAAGACTTGATAAGCCAATGCACCGCCCACACCGTTCCAAGAAATTTTATTCGTTCGTCCCGAAGCCGGAGCGACCGTTACATTTGCGGGAACATTCGGCGCGGTTTGATTTCCGGCAAATTCCGAAACTTTTGTCGAGATCGTTGCTTTCCCGCCGTTGACTTCCAATGCACCGATGCCCATTTCCTTGGCGGCAAAGATTTGTTCGATCAAGGCGCGGTGTTTTCCGGGAGAAGCCGAATCGGTCGAATCGCTCGGATAGAGCATCTGATCGGCAACGATCATCGCATCACGCGCTTTGACAAAAGTGTCCGGCGCGGTCGTTCCCAGAATATACATCGAACCTAAAAAGTTGCGCTCGAAAATTTCCGTTCCTTTGGTAATATTCTTGTTCGGCAAACCGTCCTTCGGTTGCGGACGTTTATAGGTTGAATTATTCGGATACAAGCGATTTAACATCGAACGAATTTCCCACATCGTTGACATATAAATCTCGCCGTCGCGGTGAACCTGAAAATCAAAACCTCCGGCGCGGTTGTCCCACGTTCCGATGTCGGAATATTTCAAAGTCGAACGCGCACTGCGAATATATGCGACCGAATCGGGATCGCGACCGAGATCGCGGAAACGCTGGCGATATTTGAAGGCATTAACGACGTAATCGCCGAGACTCGGATTATCCGTGATTGTAAAAGCCCACATATCGGCTTGACCTTCATTGAGCGCACCGCCTTCGATACTGCCTTCCAAACCGGCAATCGGCGAAGTGATCGCGTGCATTCCTTCGTGATAGGGAACTGTACCTTCCAGGGAAAGATTATTTAATAAATAGCCGTGTCCGTAAGCCGTCGGATTAACGACAACCGGCGATTTCGCTCCAGTTACGCTTTCGATAAGGCTCGTCAAATTCAGCGCGAACGCATTATCCAAACCCAGAACTTTTTGTGCAAGATCGGGATCGGTCGGACTTGGCAGAGTTCCTGCCGCCGCGTCGAGCGCAATGTAAATATTCGGAATATGAACGGTTGCCGGAAGCGGGATCGTCTTATTCGGGTAATCATCCGGGAAACTTCCTTCGCCGAAAGTGCCGTTATCGCCCGCAACGTGCAGATAATCAATATATTCGAGCAGATATGTGACGAAAAAGAAGGCGTTTATCTCGTCCTGATGCTCGGCGGGTTCGGCAAAATGATCTATTTCATTGGTTCTCGCTTCAAATCCGGTCGGGTTATCCTGGCGAAAATGCCAGGTTCCCAAACTTGCCTGAAGAAAAGGCTGTCTGGTTGCGAGCGCGTTATTGACGAGCGCGTGCGTTCCGGTCAGAGTTCCGTTAAGTCCCGTCACGCGGTTTGAAGCGTCAAAGGCGCGAAGCGTAACGCGCTCTTGTCCGCACGGTGTGCCGTTGCAATTGCTGATAATTCCCTGATCTTTCAGTTCCGGCGTAATGGTCGGATATTTCGGGTAAATATCGGCTGTTTCATGTCCGGGCGCGGATTGATGATTGACAAAATCTTTTCTGGTAATAATTTCGCCCGTGTGTGCATCAACCGAAATCATATACAAACCGAACGGATTGGTCGAAAATTTCGCGACGTTCCAGACCAATTTATAACCGTCAACCGTCGGATAAATTCCGAGATGCGGTTCGATATTTTCAACGACCGACGCTTGCTGACTTAAAATATTCAAACCCGTCTGCAAAAGATTCGTAACCGCTGACGGCAGATTGACGTTGAATCTGTTCAAATCAACGGTTGCCGTTTGTTTTGCCTGAACCGCCGAAAGCGTCGGCTGCGTGTTGACATTAATGTTTCGGAAAAACGGACCGGAAGCCATAATCACTTGATTATTCGCATTTAAAACAACGCCGATTCCGCCGTTTTTTACCGGAATATCGTTAAAAGTTTGCTGAAAACGGATAAGATGTCCGCCGAGTGCGGCGCGGTTTGAAAAAACGCGCAGATTGTTCAAATCGGAAACGCCGAAAAGCGCGGCGTTTTGCCCGATAAAAGCGCGGGCGGCTTCTTCAGGTGAACCGCTCAAAGGCTGACTCGCAAAATCATAGATGACATCGGGCGAGCCGCCGAAATCGTTCCATCGCATCTGCAGATTCGGCGCGTTTGACGCGGCTTTCAATCCGTCGAGCGCGGCGATCTGTTCGCCGGTTGCCTGCCGCAAATTTTGCAAGTTGCGCGATAAATTAAAATCAAAATCCGGAGCACTGCGTTTATACAGGTCGGGCAGGGAATTATGATTCGGCGCGGCTTTTGTTTCTATTGACGGAAACCAGAATCCCGCGACGATAACCGATAAGATCAGACCGAAAATTGCTAATCTGATAAAGTTAAATCTATTTTCATTGTTTGCCTTGTTTTTCATTTTCCAATTTCTCCCAATAAGTTTCTCTTAAAAAAATCTTTATGGTTTGAATATAAAATTGAAGGCTTGAGAAAGACTTGATTGGCTGGATTTAAGACTTGAGGATTACTTGAGGCGCGGTAAAAAGTCAGTAGCGTTTGCGTGAGCAAATGCGTTCCGGTTAAAGCCGATAAACGCATTTGCTCACGCAAACGCCACTGACAAAAAAAACGGTGCGAAAGACGGAACCCTACAACCATCTTTCGCACCTGGCTTCGCTCAATACCCCAAAGAGCGAAAATTAAGAAGGCGGTTCGGAAATTGAAACCCTAAAATCAATTTCCGAACCATTTTTTTCGCCCGATGCCCCCACAGCGAGCGAAACTCGTTTCATCATCCGCCGGTTGCAAACAACTCGCGGAATTTGATAATTTTTGTTGCCAAACCGGCGCGTTTGACCGGATTATTCGGCTCGAAACGCGGTCCGGGCAAAACTTGAAACTGACCGTTGCCCAAATCCCGGACTTCCGCCGGAAATGCTTCGAACAAACCTTTTTCAATCGCAATCTGAACGTATCCGCGCAAAGCGGCGGGAATTTGCGAATTGTCGGAAAGCGTTTGTCCGTCAATGATTACCGGCTGATTCGCACGGCTTCGTGCTGTCGCATCGTGTCCGAGTGCGCGAACAAAAGCGACCGCCATATCGAGTCTTGAAACCGTTCCCGCCGGATTAAATTTATTGCCCGAATAGCTCATCAAACCGCTTGGCGTAAAATCGTAATCACGATTTGTCGAACCGCTGTTCGTAACGTATTCGGCAAGCGCGGCGAAATCGCCCGAAACATCCGAAAACCGCGCGGAATTTCCGAATTTTTGACGCAGAGCCGCGTTGAGCCAGAGCGTTTTGGCAAAATCTCCGCGCAGAACATCTGCATCGGGCTGAAAGTTGCCGTCGGCGTTGATATCCAGATAGCGAGATTTCACGGCGAGTTCAATGTCGGCTTGCGCCGGATTTCCCTGAATGTCGAAAATTATGGGAAGATTAAATTTCTGTTGGCGAATCGTGCCGGAAACCGGTCCGGGCAGAGCCGCGCCGGAAGTCGGCAGACTGAAATTCGGCAGAGCCGCCAGACCGCGCACGCCGCGAACTTCAAGAAGCCATTCGCCCGCCTTCGGATTTTTGACAACAACCTGACGCGTCGTTCCGTCCAAAACAGGCAGTGCAATGCCGCTCGAATATGTATTTCCGTCCGGATCGGTCAGTAAAATTCCGACCGTATTGCCGTCGCCGGTTTGCAGCGCGCTGTCGAATTCGGCGAAAACGTCCAGATTATTCATATCCGCTTCGACCGTGAAATTCATCGAATTTGCCGAACCCGCGCCCGGTGTCGCGCCCGGATTATAGTTGATTTGAAAGTTTTGCGCCGGCGGTTCGGTTATTTCAAACCCGGCGTTAAAGGTCGGAAATTGAATGTTGCGGTATTGCTTATTGCGGTTAAAAACCTTGTCAACCGCCGCGTAAGCATTGATGTAGCCCGCGCCCGATTCAAAATCTTCGTAGCCCGGCATACGCGATGCGGTCGAAGTTAAAATATCGCGGATTTCGTCAACCGAAAGCGTCGGGTCGGCATCGAGCATAAGAGCAATTGTTCCCGAAACAAAAGGCGTTGCCATCGAAGTTCCCGAAATCTGCGTGTAAAAGGGAACTGCCGCCAGCGGCAAATCGGCATCGGCGGTCAAACCGTTCGACGTTAAATTCGTGATCGAGCGAACCGAAACCATCGCCGAAGTAAAACGGCTGGCATTTGTTGCAAATTCGCGTCCCGTTCCCGGAGCGGTAATCGTCGGCGTGTCGAAATCATCGAGAGTTGATTCATTTGTCAAACGCTCTTCTCGCGGCAAACCGCGTGATGAAAACGTCGCCAGACCGCCTTCTTTCGTGCCGGCGGCAACACCGATCACCCACGGAGCTTTGGCATAATTATTATAAGTTCCTTTGCCCGGACCGGCATTTCCGGCGGCAAACACGACCGCAATATTCCGGTCATAAGCCGTTTTGGTGGCAATCGTCAGCGGATTATCGGGGTTAAACGCGCCGGTTCCGCCGTAGGAATTTGAAATAACGCGGATATTGTATTGATATTGATTTGCCAAACCCCATTCCCAAGCTGCAATTGCATTAAGAACAAAAAGTCCCGCGCCCAAACCCGCGCCGATGATTTTCGCGCCCGGCGCGACTCCCGCGTATTGTCCGCCCGAACGAATACCCGTTCCGCCGATTATTCCGGCGCAATGCGTTCCGTGTCCGACGGTTTGATCGGTGTTCGGCACGTTTTCAATCGAAATATTCGACGTAAATCCGGGCAAAGTTCCCGCGCCGACAATCGTCTGCACGTTTTGAACGACTTTTGTTCCGAACTGCAAATCGGCGTGCGTCGCGTCAACTCCCGAATCAATGACCATTACCGAAAAATTTCCTCTGCCCGAAACCGGAAGTCCGAGATTTCTCAGCGTCAAACCCGCATCGCTGCGAAGGCGGTCAACGCCCGTAACAACTCTTGCTTCGTGCATAAAATACTGCAACTGATCGTTTGACCAGATCGAACGGACATTCGGATTATTTCTCAAAGCGCGAACCTGTCCGGCGGTCAGAGGCGTGCCGACCATTCCGAGCGTATCGAATTTATATCCGGCGTTGATTCCCAAACCGCGCAGGATATTTAAATGATTTTCTTTCAAACCGTTCGGCGCGTTAAAGGCGACAATCGCCATTCCGATATTTACGTTATCAGTTAGCGAAATAAGCTGACTCTCGATTTTCGGGCTAAGCGTTGCCGCTTGAATCTGCAATGCGGTAAATATGGCGACGCTTAAAAATAATCCTAAAAATCTCTTTAATTTTTGTCCTGAATTCGTTTTCATTTTTCTTCTCCTCAAATTTTTCAAAATGTTTTTTTGTTTCAAACTGCCTTTCAGCTTAAACAAACTCATTTGAGAAATACTTGAGTCAGCGTTGTTAGAATATAATTCAAGACTTGAGGGAAACTTGAGAAATGAGAAAAAGTAGAGATGACTGGAGCGCGAGCGTCCCCGATTGCATGAGTCCGCAAGGACGAAAAAGCGTTTGTGTAGAATAAAGTTTATTGTAATCAAACGCTTTTTCGCGCTATCGCGCTCATGCAGGCAGGCTGCCCGCGCTCCCGGTTATTTGCCGGTTGCGGTTAGATTCAAATTATTTATATCTTCATTAAACGTAATAACTTGCGGTGCGAAAACATATTGTTTGCTGCGAACCTGAACAATATATGTGTCGCCGAAGGGAATTTCATTAAACCTGAAATAGCCGAACGGATTGGTCATCGCCGTAAATGTTTCGCCGTTTCCTGTAATTGTTACAATTGCTTTTGAAACATTTCTGCCGTCGCCGGAAAAAACTCTGCCTTGAATAACGCCCGAAGCCGACGAAGCCGGAACTGCTTTAATTGCAACTCCGGCGATTGCCCAATTTTCGACACCGGTCATCGTCCAACTCATTGTTACCGGAGAAGATTCGTTTGATTTTGTACTTCCCGCGCCGACATCATAAGCGTTTGAGAAAAAAGGACTTCCTTCCCAACGAAGTGTTTGATTTATTGACGGCGCGAAAGAACCGGCATTCGGCGAAACGCCTAAAACATCAAAAACGACATCATCGGTGTTAGTATTATCAATTGTTACAGTCGGAAAAGCATTTGTTCCAATATTTGAAGTGAAATTTCCGTTCGGGTTTGTTTGGTTAACTCCGGTAAAAGAAACCGCTCCGCCGACAACGTGCGTCGAAGTTCCGGGTGTAAGTGTTACAACAATCGTATTTGCTCCGACAGCAGGATTTACGAGTCTGTAAATTTCAACAGTATTGTTTAAATTCGAAGAAACAATTCCGCCGACACGTTCGAGTGCGACACTATTTGAAGTTACGCTGATTACACGAAAAGTGTTTGAATTTGGCAAAGGTGGTAAGTCGGAACACGGAAGGAATGGGCAAACCGGACTCAGAATTTCTCTCGAAGTTGTCGTAACTCCGACGTATAAAGCCCGTGAAATTCCGTTGCCGACCGTGTGCGACCAGGTTATATCCGGAACTCCGGTAATACTAAACGCACCTTGACTACTCGAATTATCAACCGCAACCGCCGCTTTTACCATGAAAAAGCCGAATGCTAAATAAAGAAATAAAAAGATTAAAATGCGATTCAGATAAAACAGGCGATTTGAAAAAGTGATTTTAATTACAGGATTTTCCACAGTTCACACCTCACAAGAAAATGTTTGTCTGAAAAACACTATATCGGTGCTTACTTGAGCAATTCTTGAAAAACCTTGCGCGTTTCCGGCGCGGGTGCAACGCCGAGTTCATTTTTTAGAAGTTTCTGTAAATTTTCAAAATGTTCCTTGACGGCGGCGCGGTTGCCCTGCGCGGCGAGCGTTTTCATCAAAAGACGCTGCATATCTTCGCGAAACGGGTCTGCGGTTAAAATTTCGTTGGCAAATTTCAGAGCCTTCGACCAGCTTTTTTCCTTAAATGAAAATTTTGCCAGCGCGTTTAAAACCCTTAAATGCTGTTCGGCGAAATAGTTGCGCTTTTCTTCCGCCCAATCTTCGTAAATTCCGCTCATATATTCGCCGCGATAGAGTTCGTGCGCTAATTCCAGGTTTTCCAGAAATTTTTCCGTGTCGTTTTCCTTTTTCGCTTTTTCGGCTTCGGCAATAAACCCTTCGAATTCTTCCGTATCGATCGAATACGAGAGTTCGGGATTAAGTTGATACGCGCCGTCGCGAAAGACTATAAAATTTTGTTTTAATGTCTGACGGCTGTTTAAGGCTTTGCGGATATGCGAAATCGTCGGGTGAAAATTCTTTTCGATTGCCGATAAATCTTCGTCTTTCCAAAATTCGTCAATCAGAATGTCTTTGGAAACGCGGCGGTGCGGACTCGTCGCAATATGGCAGAAAATGTCGCGCGCGCGTCGCGTCGTCCACGCATCGGCGGCAAAAGGTTTCGTTCGGTCGCGGTAAATATCAACGTGTCCGAGAACTTTGATCGTCAGATCGGTGATTTTTTCAATGGATTCGATAATCCGGATTGGCGGCGTTTTAATCTGCGGTGTTGCACCCGCGAGATTGTCGCGCAGATCGAGCGGAAGTTTTTCGTTGATGTCTTCGTCTTTAAATAATTCGGGATATTTTTGAATCTCTACTCTCAGCCAGTATTCGTAATCGAACCGCGCCGCCAAATCCAAAGCTCTCTGCAGATGCGGCATCATTTTCTTGCGGTTTTTTTTGTGGAAATGAATGTTTGCAAGCAACAGCGATGTCATGGCTTCATCGTGATAGAGCGTTTGATCGTGAAAAAATTTTAATATCTCTTCGGTTTCTTCGATCAGATTTTCCGTGTCGTTCTGCAAAAAACGAATTTCAAACAGAAAATACCTGGCTCTCTGCATTCCGATCTCGTAGTTTGTTTTCCGGCGCGTTTCGATCAGATTTTCAAACAATCCGCGAGCTTTGACCAGATCACCGTTTTGAAAATAAAACTTGGCGCGTTCTTCGTCCAAATCACGCGAAGAGATATTTATTCCGGCATCTTCGTAGGCTTTGCTGGAGCGTTCGTAAAACTCCGAAGCGTGCGCCGCGTCGCCCGTTTCGCGATAAAAATTGCCGTAAGTTTCAAAAATTTCGCCGCGCAGGGATTTAAGATTATAAAGCTGACAAAGTTCGAGCGCACGTTCCAGATGTTTTTCGGCATCTTCAAATTCGCCGCGCAAAAGATGCAGGCGCGAAACATTTAAATGACCGATTGATTCCTGCGGCATTTGCTTATCGGTTTTTCCGTCGCGGAAAATTCGTTTGAGCCAGCGCAGAGCTTCGCCGAAATCGCCCCGATAACCCGGCGGAAGCGCGAGATTATGCGTGATAATGCGGATAAATTGTTCGTTGGAATTTTTT